>JASHRI010000116.1 GCA_030037435.1 Candidatus Acidiferrales bacterium
TGGAGCGAGAGCGAAACCACCGAAAGCCCGAACATCAGATTGGCGGCAATCGTTCCTGCGATGCCTCCGATGATCTGCGCTCCCGCGTAACCCGTTGCTTGTCCCCACGTGAGCCCGCCTTCCATCGCATCGGCGAGCGTGACAGCGGGATTGAAGTGAGCTCCGGAAATCGGGCCAAAGGTCAAAATCAGCGCCACCAATGCTGCGCCTGTCGCGATCGTGTTCGCGAGCAGTGCTAACGCGACGTTTCCGCCGGAAAGCCGCTCCGCCATGATGCCCGATCCCACGACCGCCGCCACCAGAAACGCGGTACCGAAAAACTCCGCAACCAACCGGCGTGACAGACTCGCCCTCACTGCTTCCCGATCCTGTCGATTTCCCTCTTGATCGCCAGGGCATCGAGGCTCGCAAGCGGCAAGCACAGAAAAAGGCCGATCCTTCGGTCGAGAATCATGAACGCCTCCCGAAAAGCCTTCTCGATCTGCTCCGGTGTTCCCGCCACGAGCGCGGGGTCCGGCACACCCCAATGTGCGGTCATCGGCTGCCCCGGCCATACCGGGCAGACTTCCCTCGCCGCGTTGTCGCAGACGGTGAAAACGAAGTGGAGTTGGGGCGCGCCTGGTTGCGCAAACTCGTTCCAATCCTTACTTCTCAGTCCCTCCGTGGGCAGATGCGCGGCCACAAGCTGCTGGATCGCTTCCGGCCTCACGTGGCCCGTTGGATGGCTTCCCGCGCTGTATGCTGTGAAGTTTGGTTTGCCCTTACGGTTCAGGATGGCCTCGGCCATGATCGAACGGGCGGAGTTGCCAGTGCACAGGAAGAGCACGTTGTAGGTCTTAAGCATGTCGGACGCCTTTCTTCATATACGCCTATCCGTATGCGTCTGACTGTATCACTCGACTTCATATATGTCACCACGAATATGTTGTATACTCGCTCCGTGGCCAAAGCGGCGAACGAAGCATCGCTCGATCTGCTCTTCCAGGCGCTCGCCGACCCAACGCGCTTGCGCCTGTTGAATCTCATCGCTGACCGCGAGATTTGCGTCTGCTACTTCGTCGAAATCCTGCGCCTCAGCCAGCCCAAGATCTCTCGCCATCTTGCCTATCTGCGCCGGGCCGGAATTGTCGCGGCGCGCCGCGAAGGAAAGTGGATGCACTATCGGCTTGTCGGTCCCAAAGACCCCGCTGCCGCGAGCATTTTGCGAGAAACGATAAAGCACTTGAGGAAGAAAACCCAGATGCGGCGCGACGTTTCCCGGCTCACCTCCGCTTGCTGCTCGCCCGAAAAATATGTGGTCCTCGAAGCGGCGCCTCGGCCGCTGTCCCTCCCTCCCGCATAATTCCAGCTCATTTCTCGCCGCTCGTAGCAAGTGAACAAGTGAAGGTGTCCCGTTTTAGTTGCAAATGAAATGCTCGGCGTAGGTTAATCAGCCGCCGCCGTGGCTGCGGGAAAGTAGGAATCTCGCGCCTGGTGGAGATTTCCAAGCGGAGTAGCGAGCCTGCTTTTGGTTTTCCACTCAGCGGCTTTCCCACAGCCCTCCCGCGTCGCTGCAGCCAACGGGAGGCCCACGTAGTTTCCACAATTGACAGCGATTTCAGTCCACGCTAACTTGGATCGTTTTTCTTGTGCGCGCTGAAACCGCTGGGCGCGCACACCGTGCTTGAAACGCATGCAGCGGCGCACACGGCCCGTGTGTCGATACCGGGTGCGGGCGGAAGGAGGAGCGACGAACGATGTTGCGGGCAAACGAGGACGGTGTGGCAAGAGCGATTCTAATCGAAACTCCCTTTCGAATAGAATCGAGCCTAAGTTATTCAAAACACTCGGTCGGCACCCGTTCTAATCGAAACTCTCCTCTGCTGCTCTCCGTTTGCGCTGCCAGGCCGACAAATTTTCGTCGCTTCGCTATCTCCTTCGCTTTCAGTGGCTCATTTGTTGCTGCTTCGCAAATGACAACACATGCCCCAGAACTTCCTGATTGTTCCGCCGATCTTGTTTGCTATAGTCGTCGCCGTACTTGCGTTCCTCCCTCGGGGTTTCGCGCGACAGCGCCCGCGCAGCCCAGGCTTGCGACGCAGTGGTGTCTCGGAATTGCGCCCGTCATTTTCACGCGGCGAACGCTTCCCTGCTCCACGGCATCTCAAGCAAATCGGCCTTCCCCTAGCCTGATTCCTGCCGTCATCGAGGCGCAGGTCAAAGGAGTTTGCTGTGCGCGTGCTCACGCCAACGGAAAATAAGCGCTTCAACGAAATGATCGGCTTCGTCGGTCTCAGCCTGGCGATTCTGCTGGCGCTCAGCCTGCTCTCCTATTCGCCGATGGATCCGTCCTTCAATGTTTCCGCGCCGCTCGGTTCGGCCACGGTGCGCAACTGGATCGGTCCGGTTGGCGCGCACCTCTCCGATCTGCTCTTCCAATTCGCCGGCTACGCCGTATTTCTGATTCCCGTCGGGATGTTCGTTGTTGCCATGCGTTGGTTCCGCAGCCATACGATCGAAGCGCCCATAGCCAAGCTGATCGGCGCGGCAATGCTGTTCATTTCGTGCGCAGCCGAACTGGCGCTGCTTCACGCGCCTCCGGTTCGAGGCGCACTTCCTGCCGGCGGCCTGCTCGGCACGGTTCTCGCTGAAGGCCTGCGCGCGGCGTTCAATCCGATCGGAGCGAACCTCGTCACCATCGCCACCTTGCTCACCGCGCTTTTCATGGCCACCAGCTTTTCCTTCCGCACCGCCTTGCAGTGGATGAAGCAGCCGATGGCCGGCGAGGGCATGATCGGCCAATGGATCGCCCGCGTGAAGGAGTGGCGCGAGGAGCGCGAAGCGACCCGTCTGCGCAAGAAGGTCGAGGAAATCAAGATTGCTGGACGGCGCCCGGTTGCGCAGCAGCGCGTGTCCACTCGAGAGATCGCCGCTCAAGAAGAAGACGAAGAAGCCACCGGAAAAGACGAGGCGATCGGCGAGCCCGATCGCGTTCCCGCCGTAATTAAGTTTCACGAAGACGACGAAGTCGCGCCGCCGCCGAAGAAATCCGCGCCCGATCCAAAAATATCGCGCGGAAAAACCAGCTTCCGCCTGCCCTCTCCGAGCCTGCTCCGCATGGCCGAGCGCAGCGAAAAAATGGACGAGAGCGAATTGAAGGAGTGCGCTCGCGCCATCGAGCAAAAATGCGCGGAATTCGACGTCGCCGGCCACATCACCCAGATCAATCCCGGGCCGGTGGTCACCACCTTCGAATTCAAGCCTGAGGCCGGAATCAAATACAGCCGCATCACGGGACTCGCCGACGATCTATGCCTCGCGCTGCGCGCCGAATCGATTCTGATCGAGCGCATCCCCGGGAAATCCACGGTCGGCATCGAAGTGCCCAACGTGAAGCGCGAAACGATCGCCCTCCGCGACGTGATCGAATCGCCCGAATTTTCTCATTCGGCATCGAAGCTCACGATTCCCCTCGGAAAAGATTTAATCGGACGCATTCGCGCCGCAGACTTGAACCAGATGCCGCATCTGCTGATTGCCGGTTCTACGGGAACCGGCAAAAGCGTCTTCATCAATTCCCTGCTCATGGGCATGCTCTACAAGTCCACTCCCGATGAGTTGAAATTGGTGCTGGTCGATCCGAAGCGCCTGGAATTGGGTCTCTACGCCGATATACCGCATCTCTTCACGCCGGTCGTCACCGATCCGAAAGTCGCGGCCAACGTGCTGCGCAACGCCACGCGCGAAATGGAGCGGCGCTTGAAGATGCTGGCAAGCCGCGGCGTGCGCAACATCGAGCAGTACAATCGGACCTTCGAAAAGGGCCAGTCAATGTCGCTTTTCGAGAATACGGACGACGAAGAGCAGCGTCCCCTTCCCTACCTTGTGATCGTGATCGACGAACTCGCCGATCTGATGATGGTCGATACCAACGGCGTCGAGGAATCGATCACCCGCCTGGCGCAAATGGCTCGCGCCGTGGGTATTCATTTGATCCTTGCCACGCAACGGCCATCGGTTGATGTAATCACTGGCTTGATCAAAGCGAATTTCCCGGCGCGCATTTCCTTCCGCGTGGCCAGCAAAGTCGACTCGCGCACGATTCTCGATTCCAATGGATCAGAGTCGCTGCTCGGCAAAGGCGACATGCTCTACCTGCCTGCCGGGTCGTCGCGCCTGCATCGCGTTCATGGACCATACGTCGGCGAGACCGAAGTTGCCGACGTTTGCGAATTCTGGCGCGACCAAGCCAAGGCGATTTACAACGAAGAGCTGCTGCGGCCGCCAAAGGACGAGAACGCAATGAGTGCTTCCGGCGGCGACGCCGGTGAAGCTGGCGATGAAGTTGATGACGAACTTTATCAGGACGCCGTCCGCGTGGTCTGCGAAATGGGCCGCGCGTCCACGTCCACGCTCCAGCGCCGCCTGCGTGTAGGTTACGGCCGCGCCGCGCGGCTAATCGATTTGATGGAAAAAGACGGCATCGTCGGTCCGCCCGACGGCTCAAAACCGCGCGAAGTGCTGAAGAAGAAAGACTGGATGCGCGAGTTCGACGATTCCATGAAATGAAAGCTCCGCGAAGTCGCGCCAGCCGCTCTTAATTTCGCCGCTCGGTTTTCGCTTTCCAGCTTCGCCGCTTTTCCGTAAAATCTTTGCCTATCCGGTGCCGAGGTAGCTCACCGGTAGAGCGCGGCCCTGAAAAGGCCGGCGTAGGCAGTTCAACTCTGCCCCTCGGCACCATTCAAAAGTGCGGAGACTCACGTCGGCACCTTGGCCTCCGCGTCCATTTTCCTCAATTCGCCGTAATCAATGCGCGAGCAACGGCTCTGCCAGACGGATGGGAATTCCAAAATTGGACCCACCGAAACCGCTAAGGACAGCGTAGGTCACGCCGATCACTTTGCCGTCGTCATTGAGCAGAGGTCCGCCCGATCCGCCCGAAGTGGTTTGCGCGTCGAAGACAATCTTGTCTGCTGACACATCTCCGATGTGACCTTGAGTGATCAGCGGGCGTATAAGATTCTGGCGCGCTAACGCGCCCAAAATCTGAGACACGTCCCCGTCGCTCTCGTCCGTAATTTTCTGAACTGTAGCGTCGTCGGCGCGGGCCAAAATTGCCGCGATTCCGGTCGCGTATCCCATCAACACGATTGGCTCACCCGCCACTGCGGCGTCCTTTCGAGAATCGATTGTCAGTGGATCGCGCCGGAGGTCCTCCATGTCGATGCGGATCGTCGCCAAGTCCGTATCGGGTGAGATTTGGACGACCTCGCCGCGAAAGGCGCGCGGATCACCCGGAAAGTAAGCGTGAATTTCTGAAATTTCGGGTTGAAATCCCTGGAGCGCCATATTCCCGATCTCGTCGTTCTTCCACCAGGGCTGGGCGACATGATGATTGGTCACCACGAGCCCGTCGCGCGTGACCAAAAACGCGCTCCCGAAAACATCGACGTCCACTTCTGGCCCATTGCCGCCCAGGGTGAGAAGAGGTTTGCCATCGCTATCGACAAACGGTTCGCCTTGCTTATTTAATCCCTCAAAGCGCAGCCGCCGCCCGCTGGCCTTTTCGCGAAAGGCGACAGAAACATGCAGCAGGCAGACGCTCTTCAGGTTGCTGGCGATCAATGTTTCGACGGAGCCGTCGTCTTCGATGCGTCTCAGCCGGGCATTCGTATCAGCGAGCTCTTTGCGTAAGGTGGCAACGTCCGCCGAATCCGCGGTTGCCATCTGCGCCTTCAGGTCTCGTGCGCGCTTTTGCAATTCGTCCTTGCCCATGGAAGTACCCGTCGAATCGAGCTGATGCCGGAGCTCCCTGGCCTTTGCCGGTAAATCTTGCCGATTGATGACGCTGCTGCTCAGCTGAGCGATGACGGAGTCCATGTTTCTCTTCTCATGCTGCGCACTTCGCGCGAACAAAAAATAAATACCGGCCATCAGGGCCACGGCAACAAACGCGGCGCCGACTCCGACCTTCAGTTTTCGGTCGAGTGAGGTGGCTTCGCTCGCCATCTTTTCTGTGACTGCCAGCGCCTGGAAAGCGGTCTGCGCCACTTGTTGGCCCTCTTCGGCGAGACTCGCCTTCCTGCGCAGCTCCTGCTCCTCACGCCGGACGTGCAACTGCGCGCGCACCCTCGCGACGAGCTCGCTAGGATCCCACGGGCGAGAGATAGCGTCGTCGGCGCCAATGTCCAGGGCCGAAGTGCGCTCGGCGACAGTCGGACCCACCAGCAGAATGATCCGAATACCCTCCGTTGCCTCCGAGCCATGCACGCTCGCTATCACTTCCTGCGCTGTCGGACTGCA
>JASHRI010000009.1 GCA_030037435.1 Candidatus Acidiferrales bacterium
TTCAATTTCGATGGCTAGAGGCGCGCGCACTCCAGCGCCGTGAACGATCTCGCCGCGAACGTATCCGCCGTCCGGTGCGCCCGCTCCATATTGCATCAGGTCATATACGGTATGGCTGCAGGGATCCGCAACCATCGGATGACTGGCTCGGTAGCCATAGTCCGTCTCTAGCTTGTCGAGATTCGTCACGTATTCCAATTCGCAGGTGCCAAAGGGCTCGCGTAGAGAGAACCCCCAGTAGTCTCCGTTAGGCAGATGCACCACCATCGCTGGCACCGGATCGGCCGAAGCCGGAGGGCGAAAGAGAAAACGGCGAGACGACCATGGCTTCGAAAGTTCGTTGACGGTGGCAATCACTCCCGGTCCCATCGGCAAATCGTCATCGTGGCTCGCCTTTGCGGCCGTCGGCATCTGTAGATCCACGGTTGGGGCTGGCGCCACCGTCTTCGCTTTCGTGGAAGAACCGGTGCTCCAGAACCATAACCCGCCACCGATGATAAACGCGCAGGCCACGCCAACGATGATCCATAACATGGAGCTGTGTCCGCCAGCGTGTGACGGCCCTGCTGCACGCGCGGCGGGTGGAGCAAGAGGCGCTTTCGGCTTTGCCTGCGGTACGCCGGGAATCGTAGGCTGCGGCGGTTTGAACGGGTCGGGTTTCTTTTGGTCGGTCACGCTGGGCTGCCCGTAAGGCCTTCCCAGATTGAATTGGCCAAAGGTGAAATGCAAGATCGCGTAGCGTTCGCGATGTTAACGCTTTCGCAAACCAGCTTGCTTCGTATCCCGAGCAAGATGAATCGAAGCAGGGATTCAGGGTTTTTTTCAGGCGGGCCGATCGAGACGCAAAGAGTGGTGCGCCACATATTCGTGGAGGTTCGCGAGAATCAGCAGCAACTCCAGCATGCGGTCCCGCTGATTCGGATTCGGTTCCGCTGCGTGCTCTTCCAGGTTCTTCACGATCGCCAATGCATCGGATAACAGCCATTCCAGATCCACGGGATTTACGGAATGGCCTTCGCGGCAGCGCCCGAGCGTTTGATCGGTGCGAACGAACGCCTCGTCGAGAAAATGATCCAGGCATAGCTGCTCGCTCGCGAGTGAGGCAGGAATCAAATTCGCGCACCGAACCCTTCGGCATCCGGCGGGGACAGCGGCGGCCATGGTGCGCTCCAAAATGCCTCGGGACGTAGTCAGCCCGAGGAAGGTGGGGGAGAGCCTACCACAATTGTTCCGTGGAAGAGAGGTTATCCGCGACCACTTGTTGAAATACGCACGAGAGGAAAGAAAAGCGGCCACCGCCGTGCGTTTGATCAGGTCGCCGCGCCGTGGCACTTCTTGTATTTCTTCCCCGAGCCGCAAGGGCATGGATCGTTGCGGCCCACCTTTGCTCCGGCGCGCACCGGCTTGGGAGCCTCGGCCTGCGCAGGGCCGGTCTGAAACTGAAGATTCTGCTGTTGGCGGCGTTGGCGCTGCTCGATCTGCTTGGCTTCATCCTGTGGCCGGGCGGGTTGCATGAGGAACAGGAATCGCACAGCCTCGGTGTCGATTCGGTCCATCATGTCTTCGAAGAGAGTGAAGGCTTCCTTCTTAAACTCGACTAGTGGATCTTTCTGTCCATAGCCGCGGAGGCCGATGCCTTCCTTTAGATGGTCGAGCGTCAGCAGGTGGTCTTTCCACTGAGCGTCGACGATATCCAGCAGAATGTGCCGCTCCAGCCAGCGGAGCGTCTCGACGCCAAAGAGCTTCTCCTTATCCTCGTAGCGAGCCCGTGCTTTTTCGATCAGCTCATCCGTAAGCTGGTCATGGTTCAGATCGAGCACTTCGACGCCGGCTGCCTTCAAATCGAGGCCAAACTGATTGAGCAGTTCGTTGCCGAACTGGGTCACGTTCCATTGGTCTGGATGCTGCGTTCGCGGGCAGTATGTCTCCACCAGAGACTGTGCGATGGCCTCGGCTCGTTCGAGGACGAATTCTTTCTGGTCGCGGCCCTCCAGGAACGAGCCGCGCAGTGAATAGATCGTCTCGCGCTGCTTGTTCATCACATCGTCGTATTCGAGCAAATGTTTGCGTGCTTCGAAGTTCTGAGCTTCCACCGACTCCTGGGCACTCTCGATGCGCTTGCTGATCAGCCGCGATTCGATCGGGATGCCCTCTTTCATTCCCAGGCGGTACATCAGCGCCTTCACGCGATCTCCGCCGAAAATACGCAGCAGATCGTCTTCGAGTGACAAATAGAACCGCGAAGATCCCGGATCGCCCTGGCGGCCCGCGCGCCCGCGAAGCTGATTATCGATACGCCGGGATTCGTGGCGCTCGGTGCCGAGAATGTGCAGGCCGCCCATGGCCACTACTTCGTCATGTTCGGCGCGACACTGCTCGGCAAACTGGTCGAAGATCGGCTTCCATTGCTCGAGCGGCACTTGGAAGATTTTTCCTTCCTGCTGGAAGAGCACCATCGCCGCAGCGCTGGCGCCGTTGCCGGAAGCTCCGTTGCCGCTGGGAGGTTTTACCGAGCCGTTTCCCGATGCTGCCACTGCTTCGAGTGATCCAGCCTCCTCCGCAGTTTCCTGAGCGTCGGCCTGCTGAGCCGTTTCCGCACCCGCTGGCGCGCCGATCACCGATCCGGCCGGTGCGTAAGGCATCGCCAGTTTGTTCTTCAGGCAGTATTCCCGCGTCATGGCCTCTGGATTTCCGCCGAGCAGGATGTCCGTGCCGCGGCCGGCCATGTTCGTCGAAACAGTGACGGCTCCCTTGCGGCCCGCCTGCGCGATGATCTTCGCTTCGCGCTCATGCTGCTTGGCGTTGAGCACTTGAAACGGGATGCCGGTCTTCTTCAGAAGCTCGGCGATCTTTTCCGACTTTTCGATCGAGATGCTTCCGACGAGCACTGGCTGACCTGATTCATGAAATTGGCGAATGCCGCCGGCGCGCGTGCCATCATCCTGAATGATGCCATTAACGGTGGCCTCGAATTTCTCAGCTTCAGTGCGATAGACCACGTCGCGATGCTCGATGCGAATCAGATTTTTATTCGTGGGGATCACCACGACGTCGAGGCCATAAATCTTGTTGAATTCGGGCGCTTCGGTTTCCGCCGTGCCGGTCATGCCGGAGAGCTTCTTGTACATGCGGAAATAATTCTGGAAGGTGATCGTCGCGAGAGTTTGATTTTCTCGCTCGATTTTCACGCCTTCCTTGGCTTCCACCGCCTGATGCAGTCCGTCGGACCAGCGGCGTCCGGGCATTTGCCGGCCAGTGAATTCGTCCACGATGACGACTTCGCCCTCTTTCACCACGTAATCCACGTCGCGCTGGAAAAGCGTGTGCGCGCGCAACGCCTGGTAGACGTGATGGATGGTTTCGATATTCACCGGATCGTAGAGATTGCCGAGATTCAGCAAGCGCTCACACTTTGAAACACCCTCTTCGGTAAGAGTGGCTGTACGCAGCTTTTCATCGAGCGTGTAGTCGATCTCCCGGATCAGCTTTGGAATGATTTTGTCGATGCGGTAGTATTTGTCGGTCGATTCCTCTGCAGGACCGGAAATGATCAGCGGCGTGCGCGCTTCGTCGACGAGAATGGAATCCACTTCATCAACGATCGCGAAGTGATGGCCGCGCTGAACGCAATCCTTTAAATCGTACTTCATGTTGTCGCGTAGATAATCGAAGCCGAATTCGTTGTTCGTGCCGTAGGTGATGTCCGCCCCATACGCAGCCCGACGTTGCGCGTCGTCCAGGTCGTGCACAATTACGCCCACGCTCAAGCCCAGCAGTTTGTAAATCGGCCCCATCCATTCGGCATCGCGTCGCGCCAGGTAGTCGTTTACCGTGACGATATGCACGCCCTTGCCGGCGAGCGAATTCAGGTAGGCGGGAAGCGTGGCAACCAGCGTCTTGCCTTCGCCGGTTTTCATCTCGGAGATTTTGCCCTCATGGAGAACGAGTCCGCCGATCAGCTGCACGTCGAAATGCCGCATGCCGAGCGTCCGGCGTCCGGCCTCGCGAACCAACGCAAAGGCGGGCGCAATGAACGGCTCGACCGCTTCCTGAAATTTCCGTTTGTATTCCGGGTCGTCGCGTTCCAGACCTTCGAGGCGCGCCTGGATTTCGGTCTTCATCGCGGGGGTGCGCGCGGTGATTTCCTCATCGGACAGCTTTTGCATGTCAGGCTCGAGCGCGTTGATAGCAGCGACGATCGGCTGGATGCGCTTGATGTCGCGCTCGTGCTTCGTGCCGATGAAAAACGCTATTAGGTCGTCGATGAACTTTTCAGCATTCATATGCAGTGATTACGAAGGCCTTCCGCCTGCTAGCAAGTACGCTCGGCGCCAAACCGAAATTGCACACGCCAACTTATTGTAGCCGCTCGCGGGGGCGGCTGCAAAGGAACCGAACCTCGCGAAAGGAGTTTCGGATAGGAAGATGCGCTTTCGTTTGTTTTCAATGAGTTGCGAGCATTTCTAATCGAGACTGAGTTTCGATTAGAACGGCGAGTGGGTCGGTCGTGAGTAATCGCCGTCGCGCCCTGTGATCTGCCAACCGCCAAGCTCATACAGCTCCCCTCTCGGAGCCCGACGTGCGCGGACCCTACTTCAACGCTACCATACGATGCAAATCGCGCGAGGTAAGGCGAGCATGCAAGTGCCGCAATGTTAGTAACTTATGGCGATTTCTAATCGAAACTCGAGTTGCGATTAGAACGGGGTATCCAGGCGTCGGCCGATTTGCAGCTCCCGCTGGCGGCGGCCAAAAGATGCACCATAAAAACTGAGGACGAACCAGGGTACATCAATAGGCGCGACGATCTGGCGAGGGCGGGCCGATGAGGCCGAGGTGGAGGAGGCCGATCCGCTCTGCTACATATTCATATTGCGCGGACATGTGGCCGCGATAGATCGAGATGTCGCGGTAGTAGCGTTGCATGCGCTGGCCGTCTTTGGCGCCGCTGCTGCTGGAGGTGCGGAAGAGCATCTCAACGGCTTCCCAGACGAGACGTCCGGCGTGCTCGAGGCTGGCGAAAAGCTCGAGATCTTCTTTTAGCGAGAACGGCGGTCCGCCCTCGAATCCGCGAAGACAATATTCCATGTAGACATCGCCCGCATTTAGGACCAGACGCTTCGCGGCGAACACCTCGCCTAGGGCGAGGCCCAGGTAGCGTTGATAGTCGTGCTGCAAATAACGGGGACCGATGGGCGGAAACAAAGTGTTCTTCGTGCGGATGATGTGCTCGTATTCGTCGATGGCGGCATAGCCGAGTCCGACCATGACGGAGACAAGCTCCCCGTGAAAAAACGACCCGCAGCGGCCCGCATACATGCCGTTATGGTGCAGACGCGAGCCCGGCGTGCCGTGGGAAACGTCGACATCGAGCATGTCGACATCGACCACGTGACTGGCGGGCACATGGGCTTGCGAGACGACAATGGAATTCGAGCCGCTGCCGCGCATGCCGAGAATCGCGCCCCAATCGTCGAGCATTTTCCATTGCGAGCGCGGAACCAGCGCAATGCCGACACGCGGGCGCTCGGATTTCTCATCTGAGACCATCACGCAGGGAAGAAAGTAATTGGAGTATGGCGCGCCGGAAGCGTAGGCCCAAGTGCCGTCTACGATCCAGCCATCGGCGGTGCGTTTTGCTGTGCCCGTGGGTGCAGCCACAGAGGGCGCGCAGAAATCGCCATCGGGGCCGAAGCCGGCGGCCTGCGCTTCTTCGCTGAAATAGGAGCCGAGCATTAAAGCGTGTCCCGCGCCGAGGATCAGACACCAGGCCACGGACGGGTCGCCGCGCGCGAGTTCGATGGTGAGCCTGAAGAAAGTTTTCAGGTCGAATTCATAGCCGCCGAAACGGCGGGGCTGAATGCAGCGGTAGAAACCAGCTTTGCGAAATTCCTGATGCAATCCCTCGGAGTAATGAGTGCGGCGTTCGGTGGCTTCCTGCTCTTCGCGAATGCGCGGCTGCAAAGCTCGCGCACGCTCGATCATCTCGTCCGGGGTCAGCTGGGGCTCGGGAACTGGAATCGATCGCGACTGGACGCTGGTGCTCATTGGTTCACGCGGGCTGATTCGTTTACGGCGCTGCGTTGGCCTGCGCCGCTCCGGGAAGATGGACGAGGCGAGCGTCCGTGACCGACGGAAGCGCGAGAATGTGTTGCAACAAGCCGGAGTTCACGTTTCCGTCTAGCCCAACCAGCGCGAGAGCCTCGGCACCGCCGCCGGGAGCGCGGCGACCGAGAGCGAATGTGGACACATTGATTCCCAAATTGCCGAGCGCGGTGCCGATGCGGCCGATGACGCCGGGAACGTCGACATTTCGGGAAAGGAGAAGCGTGCCTTCGAGCGGCGCTTCGAGACCGATGCCATCGAGCGACAAAATGCGCGGTGAACCGTCCTGCCCGACGGTGCCTTCGACGGTGAGGCCGCGGCTGCCATCGGCGACGGAAACCTCGACGCTATTGGGATAGCCGTGTTCGCGCTTGCGCGTTGCTTCCTCGACAACCAGACCACGGGCCGAGGCAACTTCGGAGGCATTGACGAGATTCACTTTTTCGTCGAGCACGGGATTGAGGACGCCGACGAGCACGGAACTGCGAATCACATGCGAACCAAGCTCGGCGGGATCGCCCGCGTAGCGAATCTGAACGCGGCTGAAACTTTGCGAAGGCGTCGCCTGCGCGACGAACGCGCCGAGGCGCTCGCCCAGTTCGAGGTAGGGGCGCAAACGCCGATACTGATCCGGGGTGAGCGCGGGCATATTGACGGCGTTGCGGATCAGTCCGTCGGCAAGGTAATCGCGTACCTGTTGGGCGATGGCCGTGCCGACTTCCTCCTGCGCTTCGGCAGTAGAACCGGCGATATGGGGGGTGGCGATCACATTCGGCAGGCCGATCAGCGGAGAATTTTTCGGCGGCTCCTGAGCAAAGGTATCGAGGGCGGCGCCGGCGATCTGTCCTGACTTGAGCGCTGCGGCGAGAGCTGGCTCGTCGATCAGTTCGCCGCGGGCGCAATTGACGATGCGCGCGCCTCTCTTCATTTTCGCGATGGCCGCTGCATCAATCACTTTTTCCGTGGCGGCGCTCAAGGAGGTGTGAAGTGAGATCACATCGGACTTGGCGAACAGGTCGTCGAGAGACACGATCTCGGCTTCCACTTCGCGGGCGGCTTTCGGCGTGACATACGGATCGTAGGCAAGGACTTTCATTTCGAGCGCGCGGGCGCGACGCGCGACTTCCGTGCCGACTCGGCCGAGACCGATGAGACCGATCGTTTTTCCGCGAAGCTCGGTGCCCGAGAGCGATGATTTTTCCCAACGGCCGGCGTGGATCGAGACGTTTGCCTGCGGCACGGAGCGGGCGAGAGCCAGCAAAAGGGCGAAGGTATGCTCGGCGACGCTGACAGCGTTGCCTCCGGGCGTGTTCATTACTAGAACTCCGCGGCGCGTAGCTGCTTCCACGTCCACATTGTCGACGCCAACGCCAGCGCGGCCAACTACGCGAAGACGATGAGCATTTTCGAGCAAGGCGGCGGTGACTTTCGTGGCGCTGCGAACAACCAAGGCATCGGCATTGGCGATTTCACTGGGCAAGGCGGCCGCCGCCGGCGTGAGCACTTCCCATCCCGCGTCGCGGAAAAGCGCGATGCCGCGGTCGCTAATTTTGTCTGCAACAATTATTTTCATGGTTGACAAGGTTATCGGCAGGACAGGTTTGTGTCAAATGAAGGTGAGAGGCGAGCAGCGTGTGATATTCTCAGTTACACACTTGAAATCACAGGGGGAATCGCGCGAATGAGTTACATCGAACGCATTCAGAACGATCTGACTGCGGCCATGAAGGAGAAGAATGAACTGCGGCTGAGCGTGCTGCGCATGGTGAAAAGCGCGCTGAAGAACAAGGAAATCGAGAAGATGCGCGCGCTGGAGGACATGGAGTCGTTGCAAGTGCTACAGACGCTGGTGAAACAGCGGCGCGAGTCGGTGGATCAGTTCACGCGAGGCGGTCGCAAGGATCTGGCGGAGAAAGAGGCAAAGGAGATCGCGATCATCGAGGAGTATCTGCCCGCCGCACCCAATGATCAGGAAGTCCATCGCGCCGTGGAAGAGGCGATCAGCGAAACGGGCGCGGATTCGCTGAAGCAGATGGGAGCGGTGGTGAGGGCCGCGCGGTCAAAGCTGGAAGGAAAAGCTGTGGACGGGAAGGCGCTGAGCGACCGCGTGCGCGAGAGGTTGAGCAGCGGGAAATCGTAAGCTAAAACGAAATCATCGAGCAGGCAGCCCACGAATCTCAATCTCAAGCAATTCGAGTGTGCCGGTCTCGCCGTCCGCGTCGTCCGGTGTGTAGTGCGCGGTGACGTGCAAACCCTTTATGGATGAGCAAGGGTTGAACCCTGTGGGCGGTTGCGCATCCATCTCGAAGTGGAATTGTGCTCCCGGCGCAACGTGCAGCCGGTATGTAGCGCCTGATGCAGCCTGTACCTGAACTTGGATTCCCTGCCCGCAACTCACGCTTATCACTACACCGCTGATTTCGCGCGAGGCCGATTGCGGTGTCGAGTCGCTTGATGCGGAGCCGGCAGCGGGCGCGGATTCGGGCCGATGTTGCAGGGTTGGCAAGGGCGGTTGGTTTTCCGACGGCGCAGGACCCATGCTTTCCGGGTTGTTGCGGAATTGTTGCAGCACGGTGAGCATCTGGTCGATCCGGCCTCGCTCGACGGGCGAGGCAGCCTCGATGCGAGAGCGCTGCAATAGCAGTTGAGCATCATTGTAGCGGCGCATGCGCATCAGCACCTGAGCCAAATTGACTTGATATTCAGCCGTTCCCGGCTGGAGCTCGACGGCCTTCTTCGCAAGCGAAAGAGCTTCGGGCGACGCGTCTGAGTTAGCCGCCAAATATACGGCGAGCATCGCATAGGGAGCGGCGAAGGTCGGATCCTGTGCGATCGCTTGCCTAAGGTCACCTTCCAGCTGTTGATCGTCTGCGATGAGCCCGCCGCTGGAGGCAGTGGCATAGGCACGAAGGTAGTGCGCCGTGCCATTCTTGGGATCGAGCGCAATTGCTTGTGAGAGGGAGTCGATCGCCTCGTCTTTTTGACCTTCGAACAGCTCCAGGATTCCAAGGTTCTGGCGCGCCAGCGCGAGCTTAGGGTCGAGGCGCACGGCATCATCGAGCAGCGGCTTTGCATCTTCGAGGCGGCCGCGAGCGGCTTCGAATCCGCCGCGCTCCGCATCCACTTCTGCTTCCGAAAGGGTGCGCGCTGTGAGATCGGCATCAGCGAGCTTGGGAGGAGCCGGGGCGTGGAGATCGTAGTATCGGTCGTTCTGGATATAACTTTGCAAGGTTAGCTGTAATTTTCCAAAGTCTCCGAACGCTTTCGCCGCAGCGTCCTGCTGAGTGGCGCCCTGACCGAGCAGTGTCAAATAGTTGTTCAGCAACTGCCGATGCGCACCTCCGTCTCCAATGAAGAGATAGTGCGTTAGCGCCCAGGATTCGGCGTAAAATACCGAAATTTTATTTTGTTCATTGTAGTAGGGCGACGAATGGTCGACGCTGAAGAGAACGTCGAGGGGTATCAAGCGTTCTTGGCGAAGCAACTGTATCAATCCTGGGTCCGGGTCGCCCATATAGGCCTTGTCGCCATCGATGCGCGAATTTCCAAAAAAGTCGGCCAGGCCCTCGGCCAACCAAACGGGCATACCCGGGAAAAAAGGGAGCGAAATCGAATGGTAGTATTCGTGATAGATGCCCATATAGGGATTATCGCCAGGGGCGTCGAGTTGGATGGCGACGTAAAACTGATTCAAGCGACTGAAAAAAATTCCAGCGGGATGCGCATGACCCTTCGCCCAGTACTCGGGCAGTAGTTCGTGGAGGGAAGATTCGTCCTTGACGGCAAAGATTGTGATGACGGGGCTAGGCGCGTTGTTTGCGAACTGAAAAGTTTGCCGAAATAGAGCACGGATTTGCTCGAACTGGACCGCGGTCTTTCGTGCTTGCTTTTCGCCTGCGTTGCTTAGGACGACGAAATTCGGGCTGCGCACTTCGACCCATGTTTCCTGTTTCGCCTGGGCCGTCAAGGCGGCGAGGACAAAGATTCCGAAGACCAATGCTGAAAACTTGATGGCTCTCATGTTTGCGGCCGCCGCTCCGACGTTGCCCCTTAATAGATAGAGCGTGTCGATAGCCTCGTTTTCGAGGTTTAAACACACCCCACCGCCCAAAGCAGCTTGAACCAAGCGCTCCAGACACACCGACGCCAGCTAACCCTCAGAGCGAATGTGAACAAGCTACCCTGATGGGAGTGCATTGCCAATGACTAGGTACATGGAGTACCCAAGTTATAAACAGCGGGGCCGGTCTATTTGTTTAGGCTAGATTGCCAGTTGAGGACGACGGTGAATTTTGGCGGCGCATTTACGGCCGTGCCCGTGCCCGAGGATGTAGGAGCTACCATGAGGAAGCGCTTGCCATCCGGAGAGATATCCCAGAAGAGCACGCCGGGCGGAATCTTGAATAGCTCCTTGGGGACTCCTGCCTGAAAAATACCGCTGGTGTTGACGTCCACGGCCATAGCCTCGCCATCGAGGGACAAATAAAATAGCTGCTTGCCATCGCGCTCCCAGAGCGGTGTGCCACCACCGCTGTTCGACACCATCCACTTACCGGTGATCGGCGTGCGGCCGTTGGAGGATGATCCCGTTGAGGGAGGGGCGTTGAATGGCTGCACGTAGATTTGATTTTTGCCCGATTCGTCGGAAGTGTAGGCGATCCAGCGACCGTCGGGCGAGACCTTGCCGTAGCTCTCGACGAATTGCGAATGTTCCATGGCAACGGGTTTGCGATCTGCCGCCGTACCGCCGAGGGGAAGAATCCACACCTGCGCGGGGGGATAAGGATTCTGATACAGGAGAAAGTGACCATCCGGCGACCAACTGGTTGGTATTTTGGGGTCGCTGGACTTAAATAGAAGCTCGTCTTCACCGGTCAGGTTCGACGCCTTTTGGTATAGGTTAAAATTCCCTCCTCTGTTTGAGCCGAACGCGATCCAGTTGCCGTCTGGCGACCAGATTGGGCCTGTGTCCCAGTTCGAATCGAAGGTGAAGCGAGTGGTGACGCCGCGCGCGAAATCGTACAGCCAGATGTTTCTGTTGCTTGGATTTTGTGGATCGGCACGCTCAAGGGCTACGCGCTTGCCGTCGGGCGAGAGCGAAAAGGTGCGGTAGAGGCCGGGATCTCCGACAGCACCGAGAGCTTTTCCTTCGCGGTCGAACCACGTGAGCTGCCCCTGGATATTCCCTCTCGATCCTCCGGTTGCTGCGCTTTGCGTACCTTCCTCGTACACGAGAGCACCTGTGCTAGAAGCCGAAAACCCGATGTTTGAAACTTTCTCGCCAATGGGAACGGCCTCGCCGAGCAGCTCGAATCGCCGGGCATCGAATCGCTGCGCCATCAATGTGCCTGATGCGCCAGCAGCCGTGGCTCCGCGGACGAAGATAAGATAGCCCGGCGGCGCGCTTGACGAGGGCTCATAAACGACGGTGGATAGGTCTGCGAATAATTTCTTCGACGCTTTCTCCCCCGGCGCGTCGACTGAGCCGACGTAAATGCCCTCCCCGCTTCGCTGGTCCGCTGCATACAAAAACACGAAATGACGCCCGTCCGGCAGCATGGAGGGAGCTACGGCAGGCCCATCGTTGGTGAGAGCCACAGGCGAACCTCCTGCAGCAGGCACTTGCATGAGGCCGGTCAGAGTTCCAAAAACGATCTTGTCGTCGTGAGTCCAAGCGCCTCCCAAAAGCCCGGTTGTGTCGCAAAGCGCAATGGGAGGACCACCGGAGACGTCAATTTTCTGAAGCTTTCCTCCGACGCGGAACGCGACAAAACGGCTATCGGGGGACCAAAACGGCCAGCCGCCCGCTCCATTCGTTCCTTCGAGCGGCTGCGCGTCAAGCGAGTCGATCGAGCGAACCCATAAGTGGCTCTGACCGTCCGCGCCCGCACCCATGTACGCGAGCTTGCGACCGTCGGGGGAGAGGGCAATATCCCCTTCCTGGCTGAATTTTGCAGGCATAGGAATTTCAAAGCGCATGAGCTGCGCGGCTGGACGCGTCGGGAAAAAGTAGAGAAAGGCGAAAACAACCGCAGCCACAAGGAACAATCCTGCTGCGCCTGAGACATACCAGAGCGTCTTTGATTTCGCCGCAGGCGCGGAGACGACGACGGGGGAAATCGGGTCGGGCGCGCCGGACAGGACTTCGTCGAGCGAGATGCGCGCATCGCCGATCGCCTGCAAACGTTGCTTGGGATCTTTTTGCAAGCAGCGCTGCAGGAGCACGCGGACGCGAACCGGCGTCGCCGCGGGAAGCTTCGACCAATCGGGATCTTCCTTGATGATGGCGGCGAGGGTGTCCGTGACTGTTTCGCCGTGGAATGCCATCTTTCCGGTCAACATTTCGTAGAGGACGCAGCCAAACGCCCAAATATCGGTGCGGCGATCGACGGACTTTCCCTTGGCTTGCTCGGGAGACATGTATGCAGCCGTGCCAAGTAGAACTCCGGCCTGCGTGGCCATGCGGGTGAGGGTGGGCGAGACGGAAATATCGATGGACGACATGTCGCTGTCCATGGCTTTGGCCAAGCCAAAGTCGAGGACTTTCACGGAGTCGTCGGCGGTCAGCTTCACGTTTGCAGGTTTGAGGTCGCGATGGACAATTCCGTGCTCGTGCGCATATTCAAGCGCCTCGCAGATTTGCTTCGCGATGCGCAGAGACTCGTCGACGGGAATTGGGCCTTGCCGGATGCGATCCGCGAGCGTCGGCCCCTCGACCAACTGCATCACCAGCGCACCTGTGCCATTGGAATCTTCGAGGCCGTAGATTGAGGCGATGTTGGGATGATCAAGAGAGGCGAGGACTTTCGCTTCGCGCTGGAAGCGAGCCATGCGTTCGGAGTCGCGGGCAAAGCCCTGGGGGAGGACCTTGATGGCTACGTCGCGAGCAAGCTTGGCGTCGCGGGCGCGGTAGACCTCTCCCATTCCGCCCGCGCCGATTGCGGACACGATTTTATAGGGGCCTAGCTGCGTGCCGGGCTCTATGGGCATCGGAAGCACCTATGGAAACGGCGCAGTGTAACGTAGGGTGTTTACGAATTGCAATGATTGGCGCGAAGAATACATAAGGGTAAACAAGGTGCGGTGATTAAGGCGGGGCGAGTGAAGCTCGAAAGGAAAGCCGTGGACGGGAAGGCGCTGAGCGACCGTGCGCGGGAAAGATTGAGCAGGGGAAAATCGTGACTAAGCCGACGCAGGAGTTCACCGCGCCGGAGCCATTCAGCCAATAAACGATCAGGGCGTGACGCGGCGCAGAACCGCGCCGGAGGATTGGTCTGCAGCGACCTGCTGCAAGAACGCGCGAAGTTCAGGCAGCTTTTCAGTGGGCACGATCACGTCTTTGACTTCGAAGGTGCGTTTGTAGTGGAGGACGCCGTCGGCGACTTTCATTTCGCTGTGATACGTGGCGTAGTCGCAGCTTGCCTGGACCGGCTGAGGCAGGCCATCGACGGCATAGCCGGCCGGCAACTTGATATTGAAAAGATCGTCCTGGCGAGTGGCTTCGTCGAACTCAATCGCGTATTTGCGGGGCTTTCCGTCGATGGTAAAGAGGTCGAGCATGCCGGTGTATTTGTCTCCGACGACGCGAGGCGAAACGAGCAGCAGATCGCCAGCCGACTTCGCATATCCCTGCGAAACAAATTTGTAGTCGAGCGATAGGGTTTGATCGTATTGCTCGAGGTTTCCGAGCGACGCACCCGTGAGCGTGAAGTTAGGTAAAAACTCGCCTAAAAACTGTTCGAAGATTTCGGCGCGCTTGGAGGGCTGCGTTTCGAGGAATTCCTCGCGATCCTCCGAGGCGGGCGCTCCCCAACGGATTTCCTGAATCTCGCCTGACAAGTCGCCGGTGGGACTTAGCGTCAATGTGGCCTCGCGCAGCAAGCGATTCGTGGATGGAGCCAACAGCGGCATCGAGGTCAAGTGCCCGCCGTCCGGGGCCACCACGAGCCCGTAACTCTCTTGAAGATAGTGTGGGATGTAGCCGAGAGGGACATATTCATTGGTGGGATCGAAAATAAGGAGGCGGCCGAGCTTGGGATCATTGACGACCGCGTAGAGAGAGTTATCGGTGATGCTGTCCGGAAGGCGAATCGCCAGGATCACATGGTTGAAATCCATAGACGGATATGCCGGATGGACCTCGTCGCGGTCCGTGTCAATAATCACGTAGTACGAATCGATGCCAATTTCATGGAGCATGGAACTGAGCAGGGTGGCTTTGTCCTTGCAATCTCCATACTGGTGGGCGAAGACTTCGGCGGCGGTATGAGGCTGGAATCCACCAATGCCGATCTCTACGGCATAGTAGCGAATGCTCCGCTGCATATAGTTGGTGATCGCGCGCATTTTCTGCAGCGGATCAGACATCCCGGTCGTCAATTCAGCGACTTTCTGCTTGATCTCGGGTGAGGCGATGCGGCTCGATTCAGTCAGCGTGTCGTACCACAGGCCGAGGTCCGTCCAAGTGCCGATAGTCTTGGCACGCAAGGCAGGGTTGGAAGGAAAATACTTGAACCCCGCCCATCCAGCAATCGACCGCCAGGCAGGCATTTCAGGCTCAATATCGATCGCAGGCAGATTTTGCACTTCCCACATGTACTGATTGACTGCGGTAGTCTGAGGCTTTATCTCGGGATGGTTAAACCAATTGCTAGTAAGTTCCCAACTCGCGGGAATCTTAAGAATGAATCGAGCGGTGAGGACGGGTACCGTCCTTTGAAACCCCCAATCGTCCTCGAAGATGTAAGGCCTTTTCTTTTGGACGTACTCATAGCCGACGACATTGCCGGGATTCGCCTCGGGGAAGGAAAGGTCCTTCACCCTGACGTCGTGATACTCCGAGTCGCTAAACAAGCCCTGCTCCACCGCATCTTTCTCGCCGACCGCGATTTCCTTGCCGTCTGCCTGGATGGTCCAGGCCTTGAGAGAGACGATTTTGGTGTCCTTGTCGAAATCAACCGCGATGTCGCTAAACTCACGGCGAGCTTCGGGCCGAAGCAAACGAACGGCCCGGCGATGACGGGTATAAATTTCGCCGT
>JASHRI010000117.1 GCA_030037435.1 Candidatus Acidiferrales bacterium
GCGCCTCGCTGCGTGGTTCAACCGCGGCGCCTAGGGCCCCGGCTGACACTAGCAGTGACGAGCTCTTTAGAAAGGTCCTTCGATCCATCGACATCTTGCCTCCCCCTGCTAGGCGCCACCGTCTCTGCGTGATTGCATCCAGAGTGGCACCGTTCAGCCCGGCAAGTAGCATGCTGTGCGACCAGGTGTCAAGCTAACAGGCATTCAGCTTAGTGGGTCCAGGGAACCTCCTAATCCCGCCGAGAGTTTACTCTTGAGCCGCAGACCGCTGCTGGAATCCCGCCTCTGTGCCGATGACATATAAATGGAATCATCGGCACCAGTACGCATGCTCGACGTCGGCCCATCGGAATCGCCACGATCCGCTGGGAAGAGCCATCTAGCGGCTGCGCTTAGCTGCTTGTACCGGCCGCACAAGCCACCTTCTCGATCAGTCGACAGTCTGGCCGTGACAAACCTTCCAATGATCGGCAGCCCGGCATGAGCAGCTCGATTCGCCACAAAATCACGCGTATCGCTCCTCTCACCTGCGGCGTGGCGATTGCTGTGGCCTGTACGGTCTTCGGTGCGTACGATCTGGTCACAACGCGGCACTCGATGGAATCCGAGCTGGGCATTCAGGCCCAGGTAGTGGGACTCGGCACCGCGCGTCCATTGCTTGCTTACGACGGAGAAGCAGCGCGGCTCAGGCTCGCTGCGTTTAGAGCCGATCCACGCATACTCGAGGCGTGTGTTTATACTCCCGATGGCAAGGTGCTGGCTGAGTATTCGCGCAGGAAACCCGCCACCGGCTTCAGTCCACCTCCGCCCGAGCACGACACAACCGAAATCAGATCCGGCTCCATGATTTTGTTTCGCACCATCCGCCTCGATGGCGAAATTGCCGGCACGATGTATCTGGAGTCCAGCCTGAACGAGCTCTATGCGCGCGCGCGCAACTTCGGGGAAATCATCCTGCTTGTCATCATCACATCGCTCGCCCTGGCTTACCTTCTCGCGTTGCGTCTGCAGCGCGAAATCGCCGAGCCGATTCTCGATCTGGCGCGAACCGCCTTCGCCGTTTCTGCGCAGAAGGATTATTCCATCCGCGCGAAGAAGAAGAACAACGACGAGATCGGCTTCCTGTTCGATCGTTTCAACGCCATGCTAGGACAAATTCAGGAGCGCGACGCCGCCCTTGAGAAGGCGCGCAGCGAGCTGGAAGTGCGCGTGCAGGAACGCACCAGCGCACTTCAAAAAGAAGTTATCGAACGCGCCGAGGCCGAAAGTGCGCTCGAAGAACGCACCAGCTTCCTGAATGCCGTCATCGACAATACTCCCGTCGGCATCGTCGCCTACAATGAACAGGGCGACGTGCGAATGTGCAACTCCTCTTTCGAAAGGTTGTTTGGATGGAAGCAAAACGAAATACTCAACCGCTCAATCATTTCCATGTTAGCGCCGAGCGAGTCGCGGCTGGCCGAGATGGAACTGGCTAGCGAAAAAGTTCGACAGGGAATCGCAAGTCACCTTGTTACTCAGCGAAAACGCAAAGACGGCACCCTGATCGACGTCGAAGTATTTACCGCGCGTATCACAAAGGGCGACCAGTCCCTCGGCTATCTAACCCTTTACCACGATATCACCGAGCGAAAGCAAGCCGTGTGTGCGCTCGAAGAACGCACCACATATTTGAACGCGCTGATCGCAAACACCCCCATCGGCGTGGTCGCCCTGGACCAGCAAGGTGCGGCTACCATGTGCAACGCTGCCTTCGAACGTCTATTCGGATACAGCCAGCAGGAAATTCTCGGTCACCCGATCTATATGTTGTCGCCGGACGAAGGCGGCCGGCAGGAGATGGAGTCCGCACGCGAACAGGCCGCACAGGGAATAACGGGTCACGCGATCACAAAGCGAAAGCGGAAAGACGGCACTCTGTTGGATGTGGAGGTCTTCACTGCTCGTATTGCCAAAGGCGAGGAAATCCTAGGGCACCTCGCTATGTATCAGGACATCACCGAACGAAAACAGTCGCAGCTGGCGCTCGAGGAACAGAAGGTCTTCCTGAATTCGCTGATCGAAAACACTCCAGTTGGCATCGTGGTGATCGACGCAAACGACGCGATCCAATTGTGCAATCCGGCATTCGAAAATCTGTTTCGCTATCGCGAACGCGATATTTTGGGCGAGTCGCTGCCCGAATTGCTCACTACTCCCGAAATTCGAGCCGAGGTTGGCTCCAATCAGAAGCGGCTCATCCGTGGCCAGACCACCCACCTCGTCGCACGGCGAAAACGAGCCGATGGCAGCCTGGTCGACGTCGAAGCATATTCCGTGCCTCTTCGCCGCGACGGCGTCTATACCGGCGCGCTTCTGCTCTATCAGGACATCGCCGAACGCAAACAAGCGGAGGCCGCCCTCCTGCGTGCCAAAGAGGCCGCGGAGTCAGCGAATCGCGCCAAGAGCGAGTTCCTCGCGAACATGAGCCACGAGATTCGCACGCCCATGAACGGGATCATGGGCATGACCGAATTGGTTCTCGACACCGATCTTGACGCCGAACAGCGCGAATATCTCAACCTCGCTAAGACTTCAGCCGATTCTCTGCTTGGCCTGATCAACGACATCCTCGACTATTCCAAAATCGAGGCCGGAAAGCTGGATATCGAATCGATCGAATTCAATCTCGGCGATTGCCTCGGCGACACTATGAAGACCCTCAGTCTTCGTGCGCACCAGAAGGGACTAGAGCTCGCTTTTGAAATCGAGCCAGACGTGCCCGACGCGCTACTGGGCGATCCGGGCCGGCTTCGCCAGATCATCGTGAATTTGGTTGGCAACGCCATCAAGTTCACGGAGCACGGCGAAGTGGTGCTGGGCGTGCGCATGGAGACGCGCGTGCAAGACGATGCGCTACTGCACTTCGCCGTCCGCGATACCGGCATCGGCATTCCGCTCGAAAAACAAGCAGCGATCTTTGAGGCATTCAAGCAAGCCGACGGCTCCATGACGCGCAAATATGGCGGCACGGG
>JASHRI010000118.1 GCA_030037435.1 Candidatus Acidiferrales bacterium
CCCTTTGGACGGCGCGGGCACCTTCATGCGAACCCTGAGAAGCCGGCCGCTGAGGCGAAAGCGCGACTTGGGCGTGTCAAAAAGTACGTTTCGCTCGAGGACGCGTCCGCGACTGCGCGCACCAAGCCGACGAAGCCTTTGCAGCAAGGCGGCAACATCTCGTACACGAATCTTGACCTCGATTTCTCGGCCGCTATGAGGGCGTGTGGACATCAAGTAACTATAGCGCAGCAAGTGGGGCGGTCATGGAAGTAAGGCAAGGGCGGTCGTCCACGGTCGATCGCGGAGCCAGCACCATCAGCCGGATGCTGAACAGGGGCTGCCGAACCGCGCGAACGGTGTTGCCAACGCCCGCACCTGCCAGCATAATCGCTCTCTCCTACCGAGATATTGTGCGTTGATGAACGAACCGACCACCCCACTAATGCAGCAGTACCACGCCGCGAAGAAGCAGCATCCTGCGGCCCTGCTGCTTTTCCGGCTAGGCGACTTTTACGAGCTGTTCTACGACGACGCGATCCTGGCATCCAAGATCCTGCAGATCACACTTACCTCTCGAAACAAAGAAAAGGGCGCGGCCATTCCGATGTGCGGCGTGCCGTACCACGCCGCCGACAACTATATCGCCCGCCTGATTCGTGCCGGTTACCGCGTCGCAATCTGCGAGCAGATGGAGGAACCAGGGCCGGGAAAGAAGATCGTGCGGCGCGAGGTGATTCGCGTGCTGACTCCAGGCACGGCCACCGACACAAACCTGCTTGAGCCCAAGCAGAATAATTTTCTGGCGGCAGTTGCCCGCGGTCCCGCTAAGCATACCGAGCGCAACCGCGGACCAGCTTCACAAGCAATTGGGCTGGCATACGTTGACATCTCCACAGGGGAATTCCGCGCCACTGAGTTTTGCGGCGACAAAGGCGAGGCACGGCTGCGAGACGAACTCGAAATATTGCGTCCGCGCGAGCTTCTGGTGGCAAGGCCCGTGACCCTTTTCCCTGCGCCACCTTCGCAATCAAACGGTTCGAGTGCGGCGGAGACGCGGCTGGATGAATGGGTGTTTGAATCGGGCTTTGCCGCGCGACAGCTTACCGAGCACTTTCGGGTCGTTTCGCTCGAAGGATTTGGACTGGCGGAACATCCTCTGGCCACATCGGCCGCGGGCGCAATCGTTCATTATCTTCGCGAAACGTCGGCAATCGGCGCGCGAAAGGCGGAAGACAGCGTAGTAATTCCCTCGCTGCGGCCTTCCGGCACGGGGCTCGAACATCTGGATCGCATCGTGTACTACGAGCAACAGGACGCGATGATCCTCGATCAGGTGACGGCGCGGAACCTGGAGCTGATCGAGCCAGCCTCGGGCGACGACTCATCCGCAACTTTGGTGCGCGCGCTCGACGAGACAGCGACCGGCATGGGCGCGCGATTGCTGCGTGCATGGATCCTGCGGCCGGAGATCGCCCTTGAGGAAATCCAAGAGCGGCTCGACGCCGTCTCGGAGCTCGCGCGCCACACTGTGGTGCGAGAGGAATTACGGCGCGAGCTCGAATCCATCCTCGACCTCGAACGACTGACCAGCCGGATCACGTTGGGAGTTGCAACGCCGCGAGACTTGGTGGCACTTAGGACGTCACTCGAAAAAATCCCTACCCTGCGCGGATTTCTACTCGCCCCGAAAACCGGACCGACGACCGACAATTCTGCGGCGTCTATGACAGCAGAGAACAATTGCCCTCGAAAACGGCTGGAGGCTTTGCACGAAGCGTTGGACGAACTGGCTGAGGTGCGCGATCTGATCTCACGGGCGATTGCCGACGATCCGCCCGCTATCCCAAACGAGCCGGGCACAATTCGGCGCGGTTTTCACGGCGAGCTCGATGAATTGCGCGACATACTAAAAGATGGGAGGCAGATCATCGCCGCGATGGAAGACCGAGAACGGAAGCGCACTGGAATCGGATCGCTTAAGATTCGATATAACCAGGTTTTCGGCTACTACATCGAGATATCAAAGCCGAATTTGCCGCTAGTGCCACAGGATTACGAACGCAAGCAGACTCTGGTGAATGCCGAGAGATTCACTTCGGGCGAGCTGAAGGACCACGAGCGCAAGGTACTCTCTGCCGAAGGCCGCGCACTTGAGATCGAACGACGGCTCTACGCCGAGGTCCGCGAATCGATTGCGCGCGAAGCGGCAAGGCTAAGGCGGACGGCTGCAGCCATTGCGCAACTCGACGTGCTGGTCAACTTCGCTCGCATCGCCGCCGCACGCCACTACACGCGCCCTGAGTTCACGGACCGCCAAGTGGCGCGCAAAGGTACGCGCGGACTGCTGCTCGTCTCCAGCGGTCGCCATCCCGTGATCGAGAAATTGCTAGAGGAGCGCGGCGAACGATTTGTACCTAACGACCTTTACCTGGACGATACAACGCAATTTCTGCTGATCATCACCGGGCCAAACATGGGCGGAAAATCCACATATCTGCGCCAGGCCGCGCTGATTTCCATCATGGCCCAGATGGGATCGTTTGTGCCGGCAGCGCAAGCAAAGCTACCGCTCTTGGATCGGATTTTTACGCGCATTGGAGCGTCGGATAACTTGGCGCGCGGCCGGTCCACATTCCTGGTGGAGATGAGTGAAGTGGCCGCGATTCTAAATACCGCGACGCCGGCAAGCTTGGTTTTGCTCGACGAAGTAGGCCGCGGGACAGCCACATTCGATGGCCTTTCCATCGCATGGGCGGTTGTCGAGGCACTGCACAGCGGACCGCGGCCGCGAACGCTCTTCGCCACGCACTATCACGAACTCACCGAGCTCGAAACACTTCTGCTGGGAGTGAAGAATGTACACGTATCGGTGGAGGAAGCGGGAAACGAAATCGTGTTTCTGCGGCGCGTCGAGCCAGGTAGTGCCGACAAGAGCTACGGAATCGAAGTGGCGCGATTAGCTGGACTGCCCGACGATGTAATCGTACGCGCGAGAGAGATTCTGCGGCGCCACGAACGCAGCGAAGAGACGCTTACGAAGGAATTGTCTCCTCAGACAGCGCATGCCTCGCCGCAGCAGACGAGTTTCGCGGCCATAGATTCAGCCGTGGTCGAAGCGTTGCGCCGCGCGGAGTTAAATCAATTGACGCCGCTTGAAGCGATGAATTTGCTGGCCGCGCTGCAGAAGCAGCTTGGCTGAACGGCACCAAAACGCTTTTCGAAGGCCATGCAAGGAGCTTCAGGAGCAAATGGAACGGTCGATGCGCGTGCTGGGAATGATGTCCGGGACGTCGGCAGACGGAATTGAGGTGGCGCTCGTGCGTATCTCGGGAGCGCCACCGACCGTTTCCGCACGTCTCGAAGCGCATCATCACATTTCCTTCCCCGAGCACTTGCGGAAGCGGATTCTGGGCGTTGCGAACGGCGCGAGCATCACCACGGCAGACGTAAGCGAGCTGAACTTCGTCCTCGGGGAGCAATTTGCGCTCGCCGCGATTGCGGCCTGCAAGAAATGGCAGGCTCCCATGAGTAGCATTTCGCTAATCGGCTCGCATGGCCAGACGGTATTTCATCTGGGCGCCGCCGCACGCTTTCAGGGCAAGGTGCGCCCGGCCTCGACGCTGCAAATCGGCGATATCGCCGTGATTGCGGAACGCACGGGTATCACAACCATCGGCGATTTTCGTCCCGCGGATATGGCCGCAGGCGGACAGGGGGCGCCGCTGGTTCCGTTTGTGGATTATCTGCTCTATCGCGACCCCAAACGCGGACGCGCGGCCCTCAACATCGGTGGAATCGCAAACGTGAGCGTGATCCCGGCGGGTGCCACGGCTAGCAGCGTGTTTGCATTCGACACCGGCCCAGGCAACATGGTGATCGATGCGCTGGCGGAACGATTCACGCGAGGAAAGCAGACATTTGATCGCGATGCACGCATGGCGCTCGGCGGGCGTACGATCCCGGAACTACTGTCTCGCCTGACACGCGACCCGTATTTGCGAAAAAGACCACCGAAGTCGGCAGGCCGTGAGCAGTTTGGCCAAGCGTACGTGCGCGACGTGCTGGTGTGGGGAAACCGCTTTCAAGCGGCGCCCGCCGATTTGATCCGCACCGCCACGGTGTTCACGGCCCTTTCGATCAGCGATGCGTTTCGCCGCTTCGTGGTACCGCGTGCGCGAGTGGACGAGCTGATCGTCACGGGCGGAGGCGCCCGGAATCCCTTGATCATGGGCCAACTGGCAGCCGCCCTGCCTGGAATCGAAGTTCTGCCGCCCTCGCGCTTTGCTGTGGCAGCGGACGCCAAAGAGGCGTTTGCATTCGCCGTCCTCGCCTACGAGACGTATCACCGGCGTGCGAACAATCTGCCGTCGGCAACCGGTGCAAAACACGCCGCAATACTAGGAAAAATTGCTCAGCCCCCGCCGTGACGCGCGCGACAATGAGAACCGGCTGCTGCTGAAGCTGGGGTCCGGATGAGATTTTTTTTCGTGCCATGCAGCGCGTTGCTCACCCTGAGCACCGCGATCTTGCTAGCAACCTCGCTTGCGGGATGCCGGACGCACGGCGACAGCGCGCAGCCGGATACTCTGACTTTTTTGATCGAGTCGATGCCGACGAATCTCGACCCGCGCATCGGTACGGACGCACAGTCGGAAGATTTGGACGGCCTGATTTTCGACGGTCTCCTCCAACGCGACGCGCAAATGAACCTGGTGCCGGATTTGGCGGAAAGCTGGCAAATACCCGATCCGCGAACCTACGTCTTTCATTTGCGGCAGGGCGTGAAATTTCATGATGGCCGGCCGCTGACGTCAACGGACGTGAAATTCACTCTCGATTCGATTCGCCAGGGTTCTCTGCAAACTCCCAAACGCGGAGCATTCCGGCTGGTCGATTCGGTCGAGACCCCGGACGATTCGACCGTGATTGTCCACCTGAGAGAGCCCTACTCATCTTTCCTATACAACGTGACGCGGCTGGCGATTGGTATTGTTCCGCGCGGCTCGGGCGCCGCACTTGCCAGCGATCCGGTCGGCTCGGGGCCATTTCGCTTTGTGGGCATGACCGAAGACGAAGACGTGGTGCTCGAGCGAAATCCAAATTATTTCGGAAAAGTACCGAAAATAGGGCGCGTGCGCTTTCGCGTCGTGCCCCAGGCGATCGTGCGAGCTCTCGAGCTGCGAAAAGGAACGGCGGACATTGGCGGCGTAAATTCGTTGACGCCCGACATGGTGACGGCGCTCGCCAACCAGCCTCGCCTGAGGGTCGAGGAAAGTCCGGGGACGCAACTTGCATACGTAGCGTTCAATTTCGATGACCCAGTCCTTTCCCACCGCGAAGTGCGGCAGGCGCTAGCGTACGCAACGGACCGGGCATCGATCATTCGCTATTTGCTGCGCGGCAAGGCGCGCCCCGCAAACAGCCTGCTGCCGCCAAACAATTGGGCTTACGACGGCAACGTCAAGCAATATCCGTACGACGCGGCCGAGGCGGAGCGCCTGCTCGATGCGGCAGGTTTCAGGCGAGGGCCGGACGGAATACGCTTCCATCTGACGCTCAAAACCTCAAACGAGGAATCTGCAAGATTGCTTGGCGAAGTGCTGGCCAGCCAGTGGAAGCGCGTGGGCGTGGCGCTCGACTTACGCTCGCTTGAAACGGCCACATTCTATTCCGATATTTCGCGCGGCACGTTTCAGCTCTATACGCTTCGCTGGACCGGTTACACCAACCAAGATCCGGACATTTTCGATTATGTCTACAACTCAAAGCGCATACCGCCTCTTGGAGCGAACCGCGGCCATTACCATAACCCCCAGCTCGATGACCTGCTCGACCGTCAGCGTGTGGAAATGGATCGCGACAAGCGCAAAGCGATCCTTTCGGAGATTCAAAAACTGGTTGCCGAAGACGAGCCCTACATCAACCTTTGGTACATCGACGACGTTTGCGTTTATCAGGCGCGCGTCGCTGGAATCGTCATTCCGCCTGGCGGTAATTACACTTTTCTGGACACCGTGGAGCTGAAGTAAGCTTTTTACGAATTCAAGGCGTCGTGAATTGCGCTGTCTGGGACCGCGCCTTCACGCGCGATACGCCAGTCATCGCCTTCGATCCGGACGATCGTGGAAGCCACTGTTCCACCCGTATCGCCCGCGTCAAGTATCAACGGCAACCGGTCGTTGAGCTGCGAGACAATCTGCGCCGCGTTCGTGCACGATGGACTGCCAGAAAGATTCGCGCTCGTTCCGGTCACCGGCCCGCCTACCGCTTCGATCACGGCTGTAACCACGCGCGAATTTGCCCAGCGAAGAGCCACACGTCCGGTATTGCCGGTAACTTTCAGCGGAAGGCGATGCGTCGCTTCGACAATGATGGTGAGTGCTCCCGGCCAGAATTTGTGGGCCAGCGTCAGGAAAACGTCCGGCACATCGCGCATCAGCGTCACGGCTTGCTCGACCGAGTTAACCAGGATCGGCAACGCCTGCGATTCGGGGCGTCCTTTGACTCGAAAGACTCGCTCGATTGCCGACAGATTAAAAGGATCGGCGGAAAGGCCGTAAAAGGTGTCAGTGGGGATAGCAACAACGCGGCCGCGCTGGATGAAGCCCGCGGCGTATTCGATCACGTCCGATTCGGGCGTTTCGCAGGATACTTTGACGACTTCGACAGGCAAATTGTCGCTCGCGGCAGGTTGCGCCGTATTCATGCGGCAAACTACCATAAGCGCCGCCGTAGAAGCAATATACAGTCGCTTGCCTGTGCCCGAGACTGTGCCAAAGCCCCGTCTGCAAGGCCACGGTTAGCTCTAGCTGCACGGGTTTACGCGGAGGGTTGCGTTTGCTAGGCTTGCTAAAGGCCAGGTCTCTCTCAGCCGCTGAATCCGATGACTGATATCAGCAGTCGCGACAACAAGTGGCTGAAGCTGTTTCGGGCGGGACTTCGTGGACCGGGGCCTGCGGCGGGTGAACCGATAGCCGTCGAGGGCCCGAAGCTTGTTGAGGACGCGCTGCGTTCAGGCCTGGAGGCGGAGGCCCTGCTCGTCAGCGAGTCCGCGGAGTCCCAAGCTGAGCGCATTCTGCGCGCAGCTAGTGAAAGTGAGACAGGCATCCCGAGGTCGCGTGTTCTGCGCACCTCAGACAAACTGTTCCGTGGCGTTTCCGGAACGGATGCACCACAGGGAGTCGCCGCGTTCTTCCGGCAACCGGAATGGACGCTCGATGATGTGCTGCGCGGGCAGGGCTCGCTGAGGAAAACATCTCCACTCGTGGTTGTGTTGGCTGAGGTTCAAGATCCAGGAAACGTGGGAACGATTCTGCGTTCAGCCGAGGCATTCGGAGCGACCGGCGCCGTGGCCACGCGTGGGACCGCCGACCCTTGGTCTCCGAAAGCGCTGCGTGCTGCAGCCGGATCGGCGCTGCGACTGCCTCTGCTGCGAGGGATGGCAATTCCGATCCTTTTGGCTCAGTTGCGCATCGCGCAGGTAAGTGTCTACGCCGCGACGTCACAGAACGCCGACGGACAGGGCGCCGCCACGAAGATTGTGGCCCAGGCCGATTGGTGCGGTGCCACCGCGATCTTGATCGGCAATGAAGGTACGGGCCTTTCGCCGGAGGTAATCCGTTCAGCCGACGGAGTGATTTCAATTCCCACGGACGACGCGGTGGAATCGCTGAATGCAGGAGTGGCCGCATCGATTGTGCTGTATGAGGCGGCCACGCACCGCCAGCGGGAAGCTGCTGCCTCCGCCTGAATAGCTACGCACTGGAAAAAGCGACATGGGACTATTTCGAGCAATCGAGCCGGAAGATGAGCCTTTGGAGGGCAGGCCGCTAGCCGACCGCATGCGTCCGCAAACTCTGGACGACTTCGCGGGCCAGGAAGAACTGCTGGCTCCGGGAAAGCCGTTGCGGACGCAGATCGAACGCGACGAGCTCGGCTCGATGCTCTTCTGGGGCCCTCCGGGCTGCGGCAAGACTACCCTTGCGCGAATCATCGCGCGGCGGACGCGTTCGGATTTCGTTCCGTTCAGTGCCGTACTCTCGGGAATTAAGGAAATCAAGGATGTAATGGCCAAGGCCGAAGGCTCGCGCCGATACGGCCGGCGGACCATCGTCTTCGTGGACGAAGTGCATCGATTCAACCGCGCGCAGCAAGACGCATTTCTGCCCCACGTCGAAGCCGGAAATATTCTGCTGATCGGTGCCACTACCGAAAATCCATCGTTCGAGGTGATCGCGCCCCTCCTTTCGCGGATGAAGGTTTATGTCCTGCGGCCGCTATCGACCGAGCAGATCGTTGGCTTGCTACGCCGCGCGCTCGAAGATCCGGTGCGAGGGCTGGGACAAGATCGCGTCGACGCGAGCGACGAGATTCTCGAACGGATCGCCATCCTGGCCAACGGCGACGCGCGTGCCGCCTATAACACGCTCGAAGCGCTGGTTCTTGGCACAGCGCCGGGCAACGACGGCCGTCGGCTGCTGTCGGAGGCCCGGCTCGAGGACGTGCTGCAAAAAAAGCTGCTGCCCTATGACAAGAGCGGCGAGGAACATTACAATCTCATCTCCGCTCTGCATAAGTCCGTGCGCAACTCGGACCCCGATGCCGCGCTCTATTGGCTGGCGCGAATGCTCGAATCCGGCGAAGACCCTCTCTATATCGCGCGCCGGATGGTGCGCATGGCAAGCGAAGATATAGGACTGGCCGAGCCGGGTGCTCTCGCGGTGACGATCGCGGCGAAGGATGCGTTTGACTTTATCGGACCTCCGGAAGGCAATTTGGCGCTGGCGCAGGCAGCCGTTTATCTCTCGCTCGCGCCGAAATCCAACGCCCTTTACACCGGATATGGCGCGGTCCATGAAGATTTGCAGAAAACCATCGCGGAACCCGTCCCACTGCATCTAAGAAATGCGGCCACAGGACTAATGAGCCATCTTGGATATGGAAAAGGGTATCAGTATGCGCACGATGCTGAGGAGAAGGTAACGGACATGCCGTGTCTACCCGAAAGCCTGCTGGGACGCAGATACTATCGCCCCACGGATCAGGGGTTCGAAGTGCGAATCGCCCAGCGGCTCGAAGAGATTCGCCGCATTCAAAACAAGCCGTCCGAGGGTCGCAAGAAGTGAGCTTTCTAACGCCCGGCTCTTCATTTCCGCCCACACAGCCCGTAGACTGCTCGCGCCGTTCTCTTCTTACACGCCTGTTTTATCCATCGGCGCTACTCGCCGGGGCGCTCCTGTTCGGCGCTTCCCTGCTGCATGCCCAAAACACCCCCAAATACATGATCGACGAGGATTGCGCGGCTTTCGATGTCGGCGGAAACAATGCGATCGTCTACGCCGTGCCGCGGCTCAAGAGAATCAAGAGAATAATTTTGGAGCGCGACGACATCTGGATTTCCGCTGGCCCTGGTAAAGAGCGGCGGATTGTGGACGCTGACAAGTTCATGCCCATCCCTCCAGTCACCGGCTATTCCGTGAGTTCTCTGGTTTGGTCTCCGGACCAACATCGCATCGCCGCGAATATGACCTTGCTGAAGCCGCCGCCGGGATGGGACTTCGACCCTTACAAGAAGAAGAGCAAAAAGAAGTCCGACGATGACGACGAGATAGATCGAGAAGATGAAAAGCCGCTGCCGAGCGTCGGTGGCGGCAAAGTAGTGGCAATCTTCGATGGCGATGGCAAGGAGATTTCAGTCGCCGGCTCCAAGAGCCGCTTCATCGAAGACGCCACGGACGGCGCGTGGCTCGCCGACAATACCACGCTTGTTTATCTGACGCCTGGCGGCAAGCAGATTCATCGCGTTAGCGCGGATGGCACGAACAAAACACTCTTTGACGGGCATCCGTTTGGCGCTGTGGCTTGGGACACTTCCCGCAACCGTGCCTTCGCTGTTGGCGAAGATTTGAGCCTTCGCGGTGGGCTGTCGTTGGTACAGCTCGATTTGTTGAAAGAAACAGTGACCGTGATCTCGCGCATTGAGAGTTATTCGGGATCTCTGACGGTGTCCCCGACGGGGAGCA
>JASHRI010000119.1 GCA_030037435.1 Candidatus Acidiferrales bacterium
TACGCGGCGACTGCTGCGCGTTTTTGGGGGGCCGAATCTTCCATTGGAGAAAGTTTCGGCAACTCCGATCGTGCCACGCGACAGGTCGACGCGTTTCCACCGAAGGGCGAGAATTTCGCCGATCCGCATCCCGGTGAGCACAGCCACGAGAACGACAGTGCGGCACGGCTCGGGAAGCACTTTTTGGAGCTCCCGGACCTGGGAGACGGAATAAAACTGGCGGTCCTTCTCGATATCCGCTTCGCGAATGCGGATTCCGTGAACCGGGTTTTTTTCGAGGAACTGCCTCCCGACGGCCACCTGCAAAACCGTTGAGAGCGTCGCGCGAGCGTTGCGCAGAGTGCCTCTCGCGTGACCTTTCCTCGCCAGGTCCGACAGCCACGATTCGATCGTTGCCCGCGTCAGATCGTAAAGCTGAGTCCGACCGAGCGCCGGAAGAACGTAGCTGTCGAGATTTTTTGAATACGTGTCCACACTGTTTTCCCGCAGAACCAGCGCCGCTTTCGGTCGCCATTCCGTTTCGACGAAATCAGAAATGGTCATGACGGCCTGCGGCCGGCGCTGCCCCTGATTGACTGCACTCACGCGGCCCCGGAGGATTTGTTTTGCTTTGACTTTCGAGGCGTCCCTGACGGTTTCGGCGCGCTGAATTCGCCTCAGCGAGCCGTCCGGCTGGAGAACGTCCTCCCTCCAGTGAAGAAACCACGCATTTCCATGCTTCCCGCGTCGTACGGTGATGCTGCCTTCCTGATACCGCGGTCGAGCCATAAACTTCGCTTCCTCCCTTCCGCTGGCTCGTCCGCCTTTTTCTGCGTGCGGGAGGATTGTAGCTCGCGCGTCAAGCATTTGGTTTCGCTCCGGCCCGCTGCTGCTCGAGCCACGCGCGAATCTCGGTTGCGCGAAAACGCCAGTATTTGCCGAGCCGAAATCCGGGAATGCGGCCGATCCCGCGACGCCGCGTGCGCTCGTACACCCAGGACACAGGCAACTTGAGCAACTCGGCGACGTCTTCGATCGTGAGAAGGGAATCGAGATCCGAAAAGGCGATGCTGGCGAGGGAGTCGACATCAACTCCGCGCGCGTTCGCGGTGCCGTTTGGTTTGTGTTGCTGAATGCCCATGCTTGGGCCGGCACTATGGCATCGAGCGGAGGGGCTTTGTTCTAGGCAGGGAAAATTCTCACCCAGGGTACCCTGGGTGAGATAGCTAGCGCACCCAGGGTCCAAGCTGACCCAATCGTTACAGCTCCCGCTTCACGTAATCGCGGTGGTATTCCGCGACAGAGTCGAAGTCGATCTTCCGCCCGACTTGAGCTTCGGCGCTGACCACCGCCTGGCGCGCCGCGACGAGCGCTCTTTTTTGCGACCGATCGGCGTGCATCTCGCCGAGCCGCTGCTCGACGAGTCGCGCGATCCGGTACGCGTTCGTTTGCTCGTACGGCGGACGCTCCCGCGGTTTGCGTTTCGTCTCGGGGCTCGTGTCTGCGGTCGCCGCGGCTGAAAGCAGCTCCGCCCTGAATCGTTCTCGTGCTTCAAGGGAATTTCTGAGTACGTGCGGATGGGAGAGGTCCGCGGGCAGCCCGGCTTCGCTCGCGTACTGGTGAATCAGGCGAATGAAGTGTTTGTGAGAGCCGGGGAATAAGCGTCCCGAGAGACCGGCGGACCCCAGCCAACCCTCGATCCCTCGTCGTTCGTCTAGCAGTAGCTCACTGTGCGAGATCAGCGGTTCGGTTCCTCTGCCCTCGATTCGGACAGATCCCCCGGCAAGATCCTCCGCAACTAGCTCGACCGTCTGATGTGGTTTCAGCCGATGCCAGAACGTGAGGAGCAGCATGATCCAATCGCGGTCCTTGCCGCGTTTGGCCGCCTTGAGGAGCGAAAGAACCTGGTCGCCGCTCAGGGCAGTCCCGTCGTGAAAGCTCCGCATGAAGGAGCTCCGACTGGCGTTGGCTTCCACACTGCGCGCAATCGCTCTGAGTTGCTTAAGTCGGCGCCACCTCACGCCAGGCCTGGAAAGCGTCACCTTGAGAGTTGTTTTTCGCTTCTCGATGGACTCCGGTCTATTAGCCTTGTCGATGCCCTCTCTCCATTTCACGCGAAAGGCGGCATCCTTGTTTTTCAGCTTCATCCGCGCCGATTGCGCGTCTCGCCGCTCCCGCGTGAAACGGTGACTGATCTGGGCGTTCCGCCGGTCGGTCACCAGCGACGGAAGGAATTTCCCGCTGCGGATTTGCTTCAGGCGCCGCGAAAGCAGGGCCTCGGCCTCGTCCCTCGTTTTTGCTTCTTCTTTGTGCCGCTCGCGCGCGCACACGTAGTAGTAGGCGAACCAGCGCCCGCGCCTCTGGAAGATCCTGCCGAGCGGATACGTTTTCGCCATCTAGGCGCGAGACTGTACATAGTCATTGAAAGGGATGTCAAGCCTGCGCTACAAGCTCTGGCCCATGAGGCGAAGTCTTCTGAGCACTGTCGACGCGGCCGCGGCAGCCGGCGTGCCGCGGGCAACTCTTCAAGAACGGATCCGGCGTGGCAGGATCAAAGCACCGGCCGTGCAACACGTGGGGAAAATGGCGGCTCGGTTCTGGACGCCGGCGCACGTGCAGCAGATCCGCGACATGAAGGGCACACTGAAATCCGGCCCGAAGGGCAATCCAAAACGAGCGAAGAGTCGCACTCCCGTGACGAAGGGGCGCGTCGGTTAAACGAGGCTGCGAATGTCTGACAACACCGCGACGATCGTCCTCGAAAGCGAAGTTTCACTCGAAGAGTTCGCGAAGGTCATCCACAACTTCGACGAGCTTGTTCGCTCCTTGTCCGATGAGTCGGGTGCATCTCTCGATCCTGTCATCGATGACTTGAACGTGGGCAGCGCGACGGCGACGATCGCCGGATCGAACGAAAAGGTTGCGAAGCCGAAACCCGACGCGAGTTGCGTAACAGGCGAGGTATTCTGGCGCCCCCGGTGCTCGCGGACGGTGTAGATTGAATCTACACGGACGCCCGGGTGTCCCATTGCAAGTGGGGCGGAACGCTCTGAAAATTGGGCGATCCGTCTACCGTGCAGCTCTGTCAGCCGCATTTCGATCGAGGCGTGTCCGTCGGCACTGACTTGATCGTCGAAGGGACGCCGATGTGCAGCCGCTGTTTCGCCGTCCAACCCGTGCGGCCCGCGGAACGCGAGGGTGACGGCCTCGATCCGAGCTGCGCTGTTCACAGGCGCTATTACGTTCGGCATCATCGGGAAATTCGCGACCGCCGCCGAAGGCAGGGAAGGTCCCGATGATTGGTGGCGTGCGTGGCCGGCTAACGGCCGCGGCCACGCAGCAGCCGATCCTCTCCGTTTGCAAGCCTCACCTCGATCGCTTCGGCGTCTCGATTCCGGCCGTTCATTTTGTCGCCGAGGACGGTTTCTGCGATTCGTGTTTCAAAGGCAACGAACTGCGCGCCGATCGGTTGCCCCCTTCTTGCGGGACGAAGACGTCGATTCCCGCGAGACGCCCGCCGCGCCCCTCGATTAGTCCGGGCGGAATCGAGAGCATTCGTCATCGCACCGCTCGGATCCGGCAAAAGCTCGTCAGTACGAGCACACGCCGAAAAGGACGCGAGGCGCAGCCTGGCGAAGCCCTCTCTGCGCGCGAAGCCGAGATTCTCGGGCTGTACGCGAAAGGATTGCGCACGCAAGAGCTCGCTGCCGTCGCCTGTTGCTCGATCCGCACGACGAAATATCATCTTGGCCGCGCCGCGCGGAAGGCCGGCGTGCGCGATCGAGCGGAGCTTCTGGCATGGTGGGTCCGGTCGGGCCACACCGCCGAGGCGGCAAACGTAGGTCAATTCGAGGAGCGCTTGGCGCGAATCCGACAGCGAATCGGGCGGCGGATCGCTGGGTTCCGCGGCGCAATAATTGACATTGAGCGCGCCGTCGCGGACCTGGAGGCTGCGATCGGGGAGTGGTCGTGTCCCGCAAAACCCACCTAATCGTTCCCAGATGGTTTGCCTTGGCTGACGTAGAAGGCCTGCTCGTTCACGAAGCGCGATGCCAAAGGGTGACGTCCCGCCAGGCGCGCGCGATGGCCCAGGCAGGAATGATCCGGCAGCTCGGCGAGAGCGGCCGGATATGGCAGCTCGCTGAGCTGGCCACGTTGCCCCCAGTTTTCGAGACTGGCGACGGGCTGCTTTCGCTTGGCCGCAAACTCACAGACGTCCTTCGTTCCGAAATTACGCGGCGCCGGATCGACGACACAGCGGAAAACTAAAATCGCGTTGCGCCGGCGAGCAGCTCAGGCTGATGCGCTGGTATCGCCGCGGCGAAGTAAAGCGGTTTTTCGCTCATGTTGCCCCTTCGCGCGCGAGCTGCGCGAGCGCCTCCCTCAGCGCCTTTTCGATCTTCGCCTGCGCCATCAGGCGCGAAGTTTCTCCGACCATCTCCGGCGCCAGGCGCGCCGACACCGCCAGCATCCGCGCCTGCACGGCTGATGCGAGCCGTCGGGTCTCTCTTTCGACGTCGCAGGCGGCGACGAGCGTGGACCGTAGCCGCGCGACCTCCATTTCCTTGAGTTCCGCATCGACGCGGATTTTCCTAAGTCGCTGGACGCGTTCCTCCGTCGCCGCAGCGCGATCCGTCGGAATCACAGTCCGCTCGAGGACCGCCTGCAAGTAGCGGATGTACCAGAGCATGCACTTCATCGCGTCGTAGCGCCCGCGACCCTCGCGAGGCATTCCCTCTTTGACGAGTTGCTGCACGCGGCGCTCGTCAAGATTCAGCCCGCGCGCAACGCGTCCGACGTCTACAAGAGCCATCGTGGCCGCTCCCTGTGAAACCGAAACGAAGTCCGTCCGCCAAGCCTTTACGCAGGACCTAGGGCGGGGTCGCCGTCACCCGCGGCCGGGACCCGCCGGGAAGGACCCGCGCGTGTCTTATTGTTTTACGCGCCGCGCAAAATGGCCTGCGTGCGAGAAATAACTTCTATTGCGTGAACTCTTTAGAAGAAGGGGCCGGCAGCCGCTAGCTGCCAGCGCGACCCCACGAAACGGCGGCGTGAAGTCTTCACGCTGGTGACATCGGTAACAGGAGTGACCGATGGCCCACGACCGCGCCCTGCATCCACCGTGGAACGACTCGATTATGTGGCGGACCTGGTCGAGCTGGTGATCGAGGCCGCGCGCAAAGCGGCGAAGTCGGCAACGGGGGAAATTCTCAGACGTCGAGCTCCCAGCGGCGAGCCGCGCACTAGTTCTTCTCCACGACCTCAAGGCGAGAGCGCCCGGGGGTTTTTCTTCCGCCGCCTTTGATCGCCGCCATCGTGAGACCGAACATCAGGCACTCCAGCTCGTCTTCTGGAATCGCGAGTTCCCGAGCGATCTTCGGCCTGGTGAACCCCTCTTCGTGCAAAGCGGAAAAGATGGCTGGCAGGACCAAAGATGTCTCTCGCGGGGCCGGGTTTGGCTCCTCCACGCGGAAGCGGTTCCTCGAGATCTCGATATACAGCTGCCGGTATTGCCAGTCTGTCAGCATGTCGACAGCGTGCAGCCTGTGACAGAGCGCGGCGACCGACGTCTTCCACACGCTTTTCAGTTTCACCAGCGTCGCAAGATTCGGAAACCTCGGAGCGACTGAAAGGATGCTGGCGCGCGGCATCAAAAAGGCCGATGCGAACGTGTTGGCGTCCTGCTCGACGTCTCTTCCCCGCGGTCCTCCGTGGCGATGCATGATCAGGTGCCCGAGTTCATGCGCTGCGTCGTAGCGGCTGCGCTCGGAGGACTTCTTACTGTTCAGAAAAATGAAAGGCACGTCGTCCTTCCAAAGCGAAAAAGCGTCGACCTCTCGCGCCTCGATCGCGATCGAGAAGATGCGGATTCCCTTCGACTCGAGTAGGTGAACCATGTTCCTTACCGGCGATTCGCCGATCCGCCAATGGTGACGAAGTGCTTCTGCCGCGGCCTCTGGAGAGTCCTCGCCCGTCAGGTTAGGGATATCGACCTCGGGCAGCTCGAATCGCTCCTCCAGCCACTGGTTCAAATGCAACGCGATCGCGCCCTGACTGAGGGCCATCGCTCGCTGGGATGCCTTCATCCGCGCCATTGAGCGGAAACTCGTCGCGTCGGGGCTAGGTTCTTCGAGGACGTCACCGAAGAAGAATTCGACTGGAAAGCCAGACACAGCGGCCATTCGGTCCACCGTCTCCTCAGTCGGAGGGTATTCACCGAGTTCGTAGGCTTTGAAGGAGCGCAGCGCGACGCCGATCTTCTTAGCGAACGCGATCTTCGTCATCCCGCGGCGCCTCCGAGCGAGGGCCAACCGTGAGGGATTAAACATTCGCTCGGAACTAAGCGGATCGCCGCCTGATGTTGACGACGACGGGTGGAGTTTCCGGGACATCGTTTGGAACCCTTGATGCATTCCCGCCGAGTGGCGAAGTCGGAAGGATGATTCGCTCGGCCCAACCACTCACCTGACCTTCTCCATTCATTTCGACCGGCCGGGAAAGTTCACAGCGTACCTCGCTCGCGTTGATGTCGAAGTGAAATAGAAGCAGGAAGGTCATTTTGCCGTTCGACTCGTCCAGATCTTCTGGCCGGAGCCGCACGTCGAACAGCGTCATCTGAAGCGCGTTGATAGTAACGGCGCTCTCGGTCCGAGGACCCTTGCTCGAGCGAGTGCAGGGACTCACGCTGGTTCCTGTGTTCTCATCGCCGGTCGAAACGATGAGCGAAACCCGTTTCGCCCGGTTGACGGTCAGCGGCAGATTACCGCTGTCCTCTCGCGTCCAGCCTTCTGTGCGGAGAAGCTCGCGGAGGCTCGCCACAGTTTCAGCCCACGCGTAGATTCCCGCAAACGGCGCTGGATGGTTCGGCGTACACGAAGCACGCGCCGCTTGTCCGCGCTGGACCGCCTCGATGAGAACTTCTGCCCGGACGCCCAATTCTGCGAGCCGGCTTGATACCTCGTCTGGGGCCGAATAAACCTTGAGATTTCGCATCGCGTTTCACCGCCTGCACTTTTTTATACACGAAATGAGGGGCAATGTAAAGTCGATTTTGCCCTCTCGCTTCGGAGCGTGCGCTTTGGAGAGTAAGCCATTCGCCGCGCATTTTACCGCTGAAGGTCCACGGGATCCGCACAATACCGAAAGCGGAGCGCCGCACATTAGAGGATTTTGTGCAAGGAACCCTCCCTCTGCGGGAGGGTCCGCCGCGCGCCCGGATACGCCGCGCCAGGACTACCGGGGATCGGATCGTCGCCGATGCCTCGCCGCACTCGCTCAACGGGTTTTCGCTGCCCCTGCGGCCGCACGATATATTTGGGAATCGATCTGCGCTTGCAAGGGAATCTTATACACCCCTTCGACGGAAACACGTTGGAACATCGGCAGATGCTGCACGACCGAATTCTCACTATCGCTGCATTGTTCCGAGTAACCAGCCTGCCTCATTTCGTAGGGCGGATTCTTGCCTTGGCAGTAATCTCCAAAGCCCAAGTACCAGACGCTCCCCGTCGCCGTGTCCGTGAGGATCGCGTATTGCCCCGAGCCGAGGGGGGTCACTGCATACCTACCCTGCATGGCGGGAGGCGGTGCCGAGCTCGTACTTGCGGACGCTCCACGCGAGAGTCCGATAGCGTAGCCGGTTGCAACGATTAGAGCCCACAGCAAAAGCGCGCGTGCTTGCTTCATGTTCATCCCCTTTCGTGGCGATGATCGCCGTCCGGCGCGGATTTTAACGCGCTAATTCGCCTCTTACAAAACGTGGAATTGTGCGGCTCGGCGGGGTCTTCGCGGACGTCTGCGAAAAACGAAACGGACCGCGTGGGCGCGCACCCGCCGGGCCGTTTCCTGCCTTACCTGCGTTCTCCGTGCCCGATGGTCCGCGCGCGGGCCGCTCGCAAGAGGTAACAATTTCCGCATTTTGTTACCTAAGAAGTCGCTGCGCGATCGCTCTCCTTAACCGCTCGTTTTTGACGTAGAGCCGAAAGCACCTCGCCGCTAAAGC
>JASHRI010000120.1 GCA_030037435.1 Candidatus Acidiferrales bacterium
ATCGTTTGGCCAATTACTCGAGGGCTGGCAAGTCAATTCCATTGTCACCCTTCAGACCGGTCTGCCGTGGGGAGTGGTCAGCGCCGGCGCCATAAGCGGACCCCCGAACCAAGACATCAGCGAAACAGGGGAATTTGTCGACCCATGGGATTTCTCCGGCAATCCCGCCGCTTTCACCTCGGCGTACCTCCCAATACCTTATTGCAGCGGCACGTTTGAGACGCCCGGTGCTGTGACGTGCGTCCAAAACACCCCGTTCGGCCCGCCGATACCCTTTACTGCGGCACAAGACGCAGCTGCTCAGGCGGCATGCAACGCTGCAGCGCCGGCAGGATCGAAAGTGCCGGACGTAGCGCTCGGCCTGGCGAGCACGTTGGATACGGCCGGGTGCTATGTGAAGGGCAAGGGAGTGATGGTGCCGCCACCCTGGGGGACGATTGGCACCATGGGCCGCAATATGTTTCGTGATTCGGGATTCCACAATTGGGACTTCTCAGTTTCAAGAATTGGCGATTCACAGAACGATTCACCGGCCAATTCCGCGCTGAGTTTTTCAACATCCTCAACCATCCCGAGTTCGCGAATCCATTCGGGGTAAACAGCGGCAATGCCCTTACCGACCCCGGATCGCCAATCAACTTTGGGTCTGGTGGTGGCACTCCGGACGTCGTAGCTGGAAACCCCATCGTCGGATCGGGAGGCCCACGCGCGATCCAGCTTGGCTTTGAATTGAAGTTTTAGGCCCTAAGAAAAACCTCAACCCCCCAGCGGAAAAACATCTCCGCTGGGGGCTTTTCGTCTCTGGGCGTTTTGCCCTTCGCAGCTCTTGCCTCGTGTTTAGCTCTGCTGCGTGCCCCATGCTCGCTTTCGAGACTCCGGGCACGGGGTCTGCTTTCGTAGCGGTTACCTTTAGGTGGGCAGCTTCTGTTCTGCACGGTTTGAATGTAGCACCGCTTTACCCTGACGCAGGAAAAACGCCTTCAGGATGGCAGCATTTGTTTTCGTTGTGGCCGTCCTTCTCACGTATATTGATGCGAGGAGTCAAAAGATCGGGGTGAGTCTTGAAAAAAAATGAATTCAAGGTGACCCAGGCGTTTATGGCCACCACGCCAATCTCCGGCGCTGAACGCCGTTTTATCCCCGGCGAGATCGTCATTTGCGACCCCAAGCAACAAGGCTCAACCCTTACTCTTCAACTCGGAGGCGCCTTCTACCTCCTCGACCGCTCCGTCTTCGAATCGTGTTGTAAACAGGGATAGCGCACCGCACGAAACACGGTTATAAATTGCATCGCCGCAATCCTCTACGTATTCCCCACACATTCGACTCCGTAGTTTCCACAGTAGACACCGTTCGCAAAATCGATTAGCGTGAGTCGGGGCACTTTTCGGCCCCGCGGAGGGACGTGTATGCGTAGTGTCGCCGGAATTCGGCGAAGCAGGTGGTGTCTGCGAGCTCGCGCCCCTCGGCTCGCCCAATTTCTAACCGAAACTCCCTTTCGATTAGAAACGCACCTATCCCGTACAAAACAAACGATGGCGGTCAGTTCTAATCGCCAAACTTTCCGAAAGCGCGGCGAATCAACGGCGAAATATCAAGCCACGCTTCTGTGCTGGGGGATTTCGCAATAAAGTGCGTCGGAGCCAACGTCGAAGACGCGATTCCAGCGCGCGCGGAAATTTTCCTGCGCTGCGCCGGCGGCGAGTTCGATCAGTTGTTCCTCGGAAAAATGGCGGCGCAGCTCGGCGTAGAGCGCGTCGCTGACGTTCGACGGCGTGTCGGCCATGGCGTCGGCCATGCGCAGCAGCGCCTGTTCGGGTGGCGCGAAATTTTCGAATTTGCCGTGCAGGATGGCGGAAATTTCGGCGTCGCTGAGGCCAAACATTCTGCCTCCGGCAGAGTTGGCGTCGATTCAAAATGGGCAGCCCACGCGCCCGGCGGTCCTGAGCGTGACGATCTGCCGCTGGCGCAGCGGAACCTTGGCCTTCTGGCCGAGCAGCCATTCGGCGAGCACGTTCACCCAGAAGACGCGCGGCACACGCGCGGAGATTTTCTGCGGCGTCAGATCCTTGCCCAACATTTTGTGGACCTTCTTGAAGACAAACCGCATGAAGAATGGAGCTTTCTTCGGGTCGATTCCTTCCACGCGAGCCATAAGTCCTCCTGCCGGGATTGGATGCTCGGGAAAACGAATCGGAACTTGCTCACGCAAGCGGATCGGAACCTAGGACGAAGCCCGGATATCGGCCGCCGGAGCGTCGGCGACGGCTCGTGCTGGTCGCGCAGACGGACAGCCGACCACGCACATCGCGGGCGCGAAGCCGCCGCGTGCTTCGCCGATGGTCCAGGTGTAGCCCGGAGCGTCGAGACGCGAAATCAGTTCGCGGTATTCGTCGGGCGAATAGGCGCGCAGGCAGGAAAGCAGGCCGTCCCACCAAAGAACGAACGGGATGACCGGAATGAGGTAGGTCCAGAACAGGCGAGCCCAGCGAAATGGGCGGATGGCCGGCGCGGTGAGCAACGCGGCGACCGGCATCGCGAAAATCGCGATCATCGTGCGCGAACGCCGCTGCGCACCTTCGAAAATGCCGATTCCCTGCCCCTGGTCGACAGCGCCCTGCATGATCGCGACGGCTTCGTCGGGCGTGAAATGGTGGAACGAACTGAAGATGGTGCGAAAGCCGGTAAGCGTGGGCGGGATCGCGGCAGCGTCAACCGGGTCGGCGGAATGGACGATCGCGCCGTGCGAAATGTCGCGGATGCGGTCGAAGGCGCTGCGATTTGGATATTTGTCCGTGAGGCAAATTTCGAGCGGCCCGCGCACGCGCGATTCAAGCAGCGGATGCAGCGCTTCCCATGGTCCGCCGCCGCCGGAGCAGAGATCGACGACGCGCGCGGAGCCGGAAGCGTCGATGGCGCGCGCGAGCTGCGGAGCCACCGGATGGTACACGCGGCCGAAGATGAGGGCGGCTTGCAGCCCGTCGGTGACCAGGTCGCGAAGGAATCGCGGAAACCAGGGCTGTTCGTGGATTTCCGAGAGCGTGGCGCGGCGCATGGGTATTGCCTGAGAAGTAGCTTAGCGCAGCGAGGCCTAGGACAAGAGCAGTTTCCTCGCTGCGCTCGGAATGACAGGGAAGGAAAAAAGCGCGAGACCGAGAGAGTTTACTTTTGCGCTGCGCAGATGGATTGCAGGCGCGTGGCGAATTCAAATTCGGTGGGATGCATCTTGTCGCGTGCGGCTTCGATGGTGAAAAATTCCGCGCGATCGACTTCGGGAAACTCCTGCTGCTGGCCCGAACGCGGCGGCCATTCGATCGAGAATGTATTGCTGGTGAGCGAGGTGGGATCGCAATCGCCTTCAAAGCCCCAGGCGATGACGTTTTTCCCTCCCTTGTGGCGCACGCTGCCGAGGTCGATGAAGGGCCCGCGAGGCTTGAGGCCGGTTTCTTCCTCGAATTCGCGCTTGGCAGCGTCCGATTCGTTTTCGCCGGCAGCCACTTCGCCCTTGGGGATGAACCAGGAGCCGGCGTCCTTTTTCTTCCAGTATGGGCCGCCGGGATGGACGAGCAGAATCTCCAGGTCGCCGTTGCGAAGGCGGTACATCAGCAGCCCCGCGCTCTTTTTCGCCATGACGCGACTATATCACCGCCGCAAAGCGAGCGTAGACGAGCGCGAGAAGAGGCCCGGCCGTTATCGCGCCGTCGCGTCGTATTGGACGGCGCAGGCCAGGTTGCCCTCAGTGTCGAGGAACTTGATCACCCATCCGACGCTCGGAATCGGCGACTTCTGCATCACGATCTTTCCGCCAGCGGCTTCGACGGCGCGAGCGGTGGCGTCGACATCGGCAACGGAGAAGGAGCATTCGAAGCCGATCATCGGCTGCGGCGCAGTATTGAATTTCCGGAGCTGAATCGCGCCCAGAGGATCGAGGCGATTGCCCGCGGCGTCTTGAATCATGCAGAACTCGTTCGTCGGGCCGCCGCCGAAACCCTGAAACTTCCAGCCGAAGACGCCACCGTAGAATTTGGAGGCGCGGGCGACGTCGTCAGCGTGAATTGCGAAATGCGAGAGCTGGTTGGGCATGAGCCTTCTCCTCGGAATGGAACTACATGGCCCAATGCGAAGCGAGTCTAATGCGAGTCGCCGGGAGCCGCGCCAGGATTCGCCGGGTTGCTGCCGACGCGGCGGAACGAGGCGCCTCCCTGGAGCGGCGTGCCCTGATTGAGAACGAGTTGCAAGCTGCCGTTGGCACTGCGCACCCAGACGGACGAGACGCGCATGTGAAGCATTCGCGGCGGCGCGCCATTGACCGGGCCCGAAGAAGAAGCGATGCCAAGGTCGGTGAGGCCGGAGACGATAGCGCCGCCGGGAAAGATCACGACGCTGTGCTCCTTGAGGTCGTAGGCGGTGAGCTTCAACTGGCCGCCGGTGATCGAAGCGATGTATTCGGCTTTGGTCTGCGCGGCAGCGCTGCCGTGGATGAATATGGCGTCGTCGGCCATCAGCGATTGCAGGGCCGTCGCGTCGGCATTGAGGCTGGCCTTTTGAAACTTGTCTTGCGCGGCCATCGCCTCGGCTTCGGTGACGGGCTGGCCGGGCGCCGCGGCGTCTTGTGCACGTGCGGAGGGCACGATCGCGGCGCACACGACCAGAAGCACCGTAATCGCGACGACAGTCGAAACGACGCGCGACGAAGCAGCGCGTCGAATGGGGCGCTTTTGCAAAAAGCGGGCCGGATGCGTCATTTTTGCCTCCTGATGCGTGGGCGGCTAATTCGCTTTCGACTCGAGCGGAGGAGCCGATTTGAAGGTGAATGAAATGACCTTCAATTCCTTGGGGCCGAGCGTCACGGTCTGGTCCTGAGTTCCGTAGTGCTCCTGCCAAGCTGCGATAGTGTAGGTGCCGGGCGGCAGGCCTTTCAAGTCGAACGTGCCGGAGGTGGTGGTGACGGCAAAATACGGATTGTCGAAGACGAAAAGGAACGCACGCATCCAAGGATGGACGTTGCACGCAATGGGAATCGCCAGCTCGGCGTGCGGGAAGTTGAATTGAAAAGGCGGCTCGCCGGGCTCCTCGGAACGGTTCCAGGGACGGTTGACACGCGGCATGGGATGAATGTTGTGAACCGTCGGATCGGTGTTGTGAACTTCGATGGGCTGGTGCGTCATCGCCGCCAAAACGCGGGGAACGTACATGCAACCGTGCTGGTCGAGGACCACGGGCGTGGTCGGCTGATCGTAGCGATAGCTACCAAGGCCGGATTTTACATAGATGACGACATTTGCGAGCGCGTCGTGTTCGCCGGTGACAACTTCGGGGGGGTACACGGGCTTGGGATTCGCTTTGATGCACTCAGGCTCGGCGCTCATGTCGATGGGGCGCAGCTTGGGAGGCGTCCCTTCGAATTTGACTGTGCCGGTGATGTCGCCGGCGGTGGCAGGGTCGACGGTCGCTGTGGGCGCGGGAGGCTCGGAGGGTTCGCTTTCTTTCTTGCTACAGCCGATGGCGAGAACGGAGGCGATGAAAAGTACCAGAAGAACGGCGCGAATTTTCAAGAGATTATGAGTCCTTTCTAGCGTACACAAGAATTTTATCAATGGAGGCGCGGAAGCGGAAGTGCCGCAAATTTCGGGCTTCAAGAAGGACGCGAGGCGGCGCGGGCGCCGAGAACGGAGGCGACGGCGGCGAGGGCGCGGTCGATGCCGGCGCGGTCCACATCGTAGTGCGTGACCATGCGGATCGTCAACTTTCCAGCGGGCGAGCAGAGGACGTTCTGCTTTGCGAGCGCGGCGCAAATGTCGGCCGGGGAACGGCCGGTGCCGCTAACGTCGAAGATCAGAATATTGGTGACGACTTTTTTCGGGTCGATGGCGATGCCGGGAATTTGCGCGAGCCCTTCGGCAAGATGGCGCGCGTTCTCGTGATCGCGATGCAGCGTTTTTGGAGATTCCTCAAGCGCGATCAGTCCCGCAGCGGCGAGGACTCCCGCCTGGCGCATTCCGCCGCCGAGAAGTTTGCGCGTGACGCGAGCACGGTCGATGAAATCACGCGAGCCGACCAGCATCGAGCCGACCGGAGCGCCGAGTCCTTTGGAGAGACAGAACATGACGGAATCGAATTTCTTGGTAAGATCCGCGACGCTGCGGCCGAGTGCGACGGAAGCGTTGAAGATGCGCGCACCATCGAGATGCACGGGCAGGCCTGCGGCGTGCGCTTGGTCGCAGATTTCCTCGGCGACGGCGGGCGGGTAGAGCGTGCCGCCGTGCATGTTGTGGCTATTTTCCAGTTCGATGAGAGCGGTCTGCGCGCGATAGTAGATTTGCGGGCGAATTAGCGGCTCGATCAGGTTCCAGGTGAGAATGCCGCTGGGCGCGGGCACCGTGTTGGGCATGCAGCCGGCGATCGCGGCGACGGACGCCATTTCGTAGAGGTAGATGTGCGCCTGCGCCTCGCAGATCACTTCGGTGCCGGGGCGCGCCCACGTCTTGATGGCGGTGAGATTGGCCATTGAGCCGGAGGGGAAAAACAGCGCGGCTTCGCGGCCGAAGATTTCGGCAGCGCGCGTCTGCAAGCGATTTAGCGTGGGGTCTTCGGCGTAGACGTCATCGCCTACTTCCGCTTCGGCCATAGCGCGGCGCATGGCTGGCGTAGGGCGCGTGACAGTGTCGCTGCGAAGATCGACGACGGAGGGGCTGTCGGCAGCTGCACTCATGGCGACATGATAACGCGAGTGGCGGATTTCGTCGCGCGCGGATCGCGGGTAGTGGGTCAGTTTGAATTTTGACCCCTTGTGTCACGATCAAGAAAATTCAAACTGCTCCACTACCGGATCGCGAGCGGTCCAATATGGATGGCCTAAACGCGGCGCGCGGAGTGGAGGACGACGCTGCCGAAATTCCAGGTGATGATGCGAACGTCGGCGAAGCCGGTGGCTTGCATCAGCGCGGCGAGCGCAGCAGGTGAGGGAAATTTCGAGACGGAGCCGGGCAGATAAGCATACGCCTCGCGGTCGCCGGAAATGGCTCCGCCAACCCGCGGCAGAATATTCTTGAAATAGAAGCGGAAAACTCCGGCGAATGGGCCTGCGCCGGGTTCGGTGAATTCGAGAATGCCCACTTCCCCGCCGGGCCTCAGCATGCGTGCGATTTCGCGAAGGCCGCTTTCGTAGTTGGCGAGGTTACGGAAGCCGAAAGCGCTGGTGACGAGGTCGAAGCTGGCGTCGACAAACGGAAGGTTCAGAGCATCAGCGGCAGCAAAGGTGACAGCAAATCGACCGGCGCGAGCTTTCTGGTGGGCGCGCGACAGCATGCCCTCGACGAAATCGCTGCCGAGGATTGGCAATTGATTCGGCGAACTACTGAGCGCGGCGGATCGCGCGCGGGCGAGCGCGAAGGCGAGGTCGCCGGTGCCGCAGCAGATGTCGAGAATGCGCGCATCGGGGCGGCGAAGAATGTGCGCGAAGCAGCGAGCTGTGCGGCGACGCCAGAGGCGGTCGAGCGAAAACGAAAGAAAATGATTCAGGAAATCATAGCGCGGCGCGATGCGACCGAACATCCGGCGCACGCGCGCTGCGGCTTCGCGTTCGTCCTGCGCGCCTTCGGGACGCGTTCCGGGGAGCGGAGCCGGCTTTTGCGCGGTCACGGTCATCTGGCCGCGGCGAGGCCGGAGGCGCTGTCGCGCGCCTCCTCCATGATTTCTGGCAGGCTGCGTATGACCTTCTCGACGAGCGGCCAAGGCAGATCGATGCCCCATTTGGTTTCACCGATGCGGCTTGGCAGCACCCAGAGGACGCGGCCGCCGCGAGCCTTTTTGT
>JASHRI010000121.1 GCA_030037435.1 Candidatus Acidiferrales bacterium
GCTTGAGGCTTACCGTTCGGGCGACAATCAGCTTGTTGATCCGATCTGTACTTTGATGGCCATCGGCCAATGGCTGCACCTGGTCAGGAAACCCGAATCCTTAACTAATTTCGTCCGCGTAGCTGCCAACACAGGCGTCCCAGCACCCTCTCTGACAGCGGCTAATTCCAACGCTCGGCCATGACAACTGTGCCCCCCGTTAACAACATGTTTTCTGGCCCGGGTGCTATTCGGGACCTTCTAAATCCGGAATTCAACCCGCCTTTGCCTCTGGTCGAACTGCCGGAGTCGCTGAACCCACTTGCCGGGCGAAAGGTACGGATTTACGCCAAGCTTCTCTACCTAGTGCCCCTGCTCAATCTCAAGGCGCTTCCGGCGTTGAGAATGCTTCTCGAGGCTAGGGAGCAGTTGGGTGGCGTTCATACCATCGTTGAGCACTCCTCAGGTAACACGGCCTTTTCGCTAGCGATCATGGCACGATTTTTCGGCATTCGCTCCGTCCAGGCTATCGTCCCGATTGATATTGCTCCAGGAAAGCTAGAACTCCTTCGGTTAGCCGGCGCGGACATTCGCTTCGCGCCGCCAGAAGGCGGAGGCGTTGCGCTTGCCAGAAAAGTAGGAGAGCGCCCTGGATATATAAACTTTGATCAGTACAGCAACGCGGCCAATGTCACCGCCCATTCAACGTGGACGACGCGTCAGGTTTGGGAACAAACGGAAGGCAAACTTACCGTTTACTGTGCGGGGCTCGGTACCACCGGCACCGCTCTTGGCGCGGCGAAGTATTTCCGCGAGAATTCCTGCAAAGTGACGGTAGTGGGGGTCTATGTTGCTCCGAATAGTGCCATTCCAGGCGTGCGGTCGCCTGAGAATCTGAAGGAAGTTGCGTTTGACTGGAGCAACGAAGTTCCTCATTGCGTCGAGGCAGCGACCAAGGAATCCTACAAGAAAAGCTTGGACCTATGCCGTGCTGGACTATTAGCCGGCCCGAGTTCGGGATTTGCACTTGCTGGCCTGCTGCGTTTCTTCGAGGAGCAAGGCGACATCGATCAGTTCCGAAACGTCGATGGTGAGGTCATTGCGGCATTTATTTGCGGCGATACTCCCTTTCCCTATCTGGACAAGTATTCGACCATGCTCGATCCAGTTGACTTCCTCATTCCAGGCTCACAGTCCGCAAAGCAGCTGCAGGAACACTGAACCTGTCGTATCCGTTGACGGTGTGTACCCGCTCGGCTGTTTAGACACCGCGTTTATAAACCATCAGTGACCGAAGCACTCCGCCTGTCCCGAAGTACAGGCGCACGTACTATTCCTTTTATTGACCCTCAGTACAGTAGCGTAGGGAATTTCTATGAACCGATAATACTCCCGTCAAATACTGAGGAATCGTCTACCCGAATTCGTGAATTTTCCACGGCATGGCGACGAAGGGTGGCGATATTTCCTATGGGGTTAGCGGAAACTCGGAGATCTGATCTAAATGAAAAAATGGCTCAGTTTGGTGTTTTTGTTTGTCGGCCCGCTGTGTTACGCGCAGTCAGCGACAATTGACTGGAGCACGGTTCATCAGCAAATCGACGGCTTTGGCACTTCGGTCACACACCTCTACACTGACCTGAACACTACGCAGCAAAGCATCCTGTTCGGCACTAGCGCTGGTGATCTAGGTCTTTCGATTATCCGCATCGGCGTGACGAATGGCAGCGGCGACCCGGCAGTTGTACGTCGATCAGCTCATCCTGCGCTGGTCTGTACGGTTCGGATGTGGCCGCAGCGGTATCGAACGGCGCGCGGGTCTACGCTTCGGCCTGGTCGCCGCCCGCCGCTTACACCACGAATGGCTTCACGCAGTGCGCCAGCGGCAGCGGCAACGGGCAACTCGCGACTGCGGATTATGGAGCCTTTGCCACTTGGATTTCCAATTGGGTACAAAGCGTCCACACCTACTATTCAGGGAATCCCACCGTCTACGCAATTTCGATTCAAAACGAGCCCGACTACTGCGCCACTTACGATTCGGCACTCTACAACGCCTCGCAGTTCGACAGTTTCATCAAGAACAACCTTGGCCCCACGTTCCAAAGCAATAGCCTCACAACACTTATCTTTATGCCCGAAGTTGGTCACTACAGTGAGCTGTCGTCCTATGGTGGAACGTGTGCGACCGACTCGAGCTGCTACAATTACGTGGGCGGTTTCAACTTCCACGATTACGATGCTTACGTCAGCAATTACGTGACAAGCGCAGACCCCTACCCATTCGCTTCGCCCGCTAAAAAGTATTGGGAGACGGAGGCCTCCTGCGGTGCTGGAGCCGATAATTTCTGTAACAGTGCTTTTGATCCATCCATGACCAACGCCCTGAATTGGGCCTCGGTGATCGACCAGCGAATGCAGGATGGCGTGCAGGCATGGCTATATTGGTGGTCGACCATCAACTCGAACATTGGTGAAGCACTGATTTGCACTGTGCCCGCCTGCGGGACCCTCGACGCGAATGGCGAGATTATCGCTCCGCGCGCCTACGTGCTCGGGCAATACGCTCGGTTCGTCCGTCCGGGCTACTATCGAATCGATGCTACCCACGTTCCGCAGAGCGGTGTTTCCGTGTCTGCATACGAGGATGTGCCAAGCGGCCACCTGGTAATCGTTGCAACAAACTATACAAGCTCTGCCCTAACGCAGGCTTTTTCTCTTTTGAATGCCCCGACATTCACTTCGGTAACTCCGTACGTCACCTCTGCCACTCAGGACATTCAGGCACAAACAGCACAACCGGTGTCGGCCAGCGCATTTTCATATACGCTTCCTGCGGACAGCGTTACGACGTTTGTCGGCACATCGTCAACTCCAACTTCACAAACCCCTGCTGCCCCGACGGGCCTGAGCGCGACCGTAAATTGAAAAGGGAACTAGGCGACTGAAACTTTGCGGAATTCCTGGCGAAGGCGTTCCTCTCGCAGAGCATATCCGCTCCGTGGTAGATTATTTGTACAGGAAGCACCAGGTAGGCAGGTGGGGTGGTGCATAAAATCGTCCTTACCTTCGACGACGGTCCCGATCTCGATCACACAGCCCGCATTCTGGATATACTTGCGGGGTGCCAGGTGCCCGCATTATTTTTCGTCGTGGGAGAGCGGTTACAGGTTCCCGGGGGGCGCGAAATAGTGCGCCGAGCCGCCCGCGAAGGGCACCTGATTGGAAATCACACCTTCAACCATCCCAATTTGACGGAGGTCTCGCCGGAGGAGGTTCATTCGCAGATTATGCGAACGCACGATCTGATCTCGGAATTTGAACCGAGGCGTAAGCTGTTTCGCCCGCCTTATGGCGCCTGCAACGACACCGTGAGAGCAGTCGCGAAGGAATTGGGCTACAAGATCGTCCTTTGGAATGCCAGTGCAGATGACTGGAGGGCTGAGAATGCATCAGCCGCGTGGGTTGAGATCGCACTTGAACAGATCTCTAAACAGCATCTCGCGATTTGCCTGTGTCATGACAGGCCGCACACTGCGGACCATCTTTCTCAACTGATAGAACGAGTTCAGTTACTCTCCACTCATAAGTTCGTCGGCTATACCCATCGCCGCGACCCTAGATGGCTCATGAACGGAATACGCCGACGAGCGCGCGAGTGGCGAAAATGAATTGACTCGCGGCATGGATGGGAGGTAAGGAAGTGAAGAAGCGAAAAGGACGTCTCGCGGAAACGGCACGTAAGTTATCTTCGACAGAAACGCGTCTTCTTCGGCGCGATAATTCCGCTTATGGTCGGCTTAGCCAAACAACTTCTTATCCCTAAATTCTGTAAAACGGCCCGGATTGAAGAGATCCTTCCGTGTTCCGCCGGCGTTATAGTAACAAGAGTAGGCCCATGCTATTGTCGATCTCCACGGCGCGCCGGACCTTTGAGTCCGCGCAAATTTCCATCCAACCCTCATAACAGCGCAGCGCCCTACCTTGACTCATCAATGGATCTTCCCAACGAATATCATCGATCAGCACCAGCGCTCCCGGAGCAAAGCTGTTTTTCACCGCATTGAAATCACGTATGTAGTCCTCGCGCGAATGGCCGGCATCGTGGAACATGAAATCGATCACGACGTCTTTAGCAATTCGCGGAAGTGTTTCCTCAGTAGTGCCGAAATGACATGTCACCGTGTCATGGTAGCGATTCTTGAGCATCTCAGAGGCTATAGAATACTGAGGTTCAGAGCCTTCCAAGGTAATTAGATGACCTGTTTCTCCGTTTGCGCGGAGCGCTTCGAGCATAAATAACCCAGACATTCCGTATGCGGTGCCGAGCTCCAGGAGCTGTTTACTTCGACCGTATCGAATGGTGCTCGAAAGAATTCGAGCCTTCCTTCCGAAAGAGGACGACAGCTGGAAGTGAAGACTGATGTCTCCCGTCCACCCCTTGAACCGGAATGGCCGGAGTAGAGCGTGGTAACGATCGGCTATGAGGGCAGCGTCCGATGCAGTGGAGAACTCAATGGGCGGCACGCCGGACCTTAGGACCTCCAGGAGCGTTGTAAAGCGTTCGGTCCACTCGTCCGATCCGTCACATGTTTTTACTTCCCGAACCGTGCAATCTACGTGCTCGATACAGGTACGCAGGAACTCGACATATGCAACTGGAAAGCGGGTTTTAGCCAGCGACTCTGGCGTACATAACGCCAATAGGCAGATATCCACATCCCGCGCGTCGCGTACCGCATCCTCGCCGCGTCGAGCGACGAAGCTTGCAGCTCGCGAAATAACATTCTTCAGTTCATCGCCGAGCTTCATGATAGGATTCTCGCTCCCGTAGAAACCGCCGAGTAGTTTACGCCGGGATCCTTGCTCGACTCAGAAAAGGTCCCTGAGAAAGGCCCAAACGACCACTTTTGGATCGGCGTCAGTGCTTGGGCATTGCATCAACAGCCGTTTCCACCCTGGTTTGCCGCTTGCCCGTATAGCACCAGCCGTTTTATGGCGAGGCGCTAAGCCGCTGGTCCGTGAACCGAAAGAACCCGGCGCTTGGCACCGACAACGCCGCGGCGGTACGGACAGCCCGACTCACTCTGGTGTCTTCCGGAAGCCGCATCCGATCGTTATTGGCTTGTGCAAATCCAGCAATATATAGGTGCAGATTCTCGCCGTAATCCTCGGGAAGAGAGTCTCGAGTTTGCGAGCCGCGATGGCAGCCCGCCTTGAATCATTGAAAAAAAACTCGAATTCCTCTTTGCTAAAGAGCCGGAGCGCCTCGACCGAGTAGGAGGCCGTCAATTCGCTGGCGCGATCGCGCCACCAAGCGAGGTCTCGCCCGTAGAAATACAGTTCGTGCGGAGGCGCCGGAGAAGAGTTTCCGAAGTGGGTTTGTTCTCTCCTTCGGGAAGCATCAGCTCGCAGCAACCTCAAGGCCCTCCTGATTCCGCTCATTATCCGCATCAGGACTCGATGTGTTCGCGTCGAGTTGACACTCGAGATCACGCAGAGATGAGCGCCCGGCCTGAGCACTCGGTAGAGCTCCGCTACCGCTGTCGACTGCCGCGAGGCCTCAATGTGCTGTATGGTGTAACCGGATACAGCTCCGTCGAAGACTGCGTCGCGAAACGGCAGGTGGCAAATGTCCACCATGCAATAGAAGCCTCTGCTGCCCAGCTTCGTATCTGCTTCTTGCAACGCCTTCAGCGAAATATCCACACATACGTGGTACTTGTACAACCATGAGTACGCTAGGTTTTCGGGGTGGGCAATCGGGCCGCTTGCTGCGTCGAGAATGTATTTGCCGCCGGCAAGCCGATCGAGCAACGATAAATGCGAAGACAGTTCGTAGAAACCGTGAGCCGTCGACGCCACCTGAGAAAACGTTGCCGTGTCGTTATAGACGCCGCGCTCATTCGACTGCCATCCGAACTCGTCATACCATCGCTTAACGCTCTGCAAAATCGAGGTCCGGTGCGCATCCTTACCGAGATTTTCGTTAGCGTCGTTCGATAGGCGCAAAGAGTCCTGATCCAGAAAATCGACGATGCGACCGATAATCGGGTACGCGGTAAGGGAACTTCCCGAAACGAATGCCGCCGTCGTCCCGTCAGGCACGCGAGGACGCTCATCCCGTGGCAATCTTTCGAGAAGTTCCGCGACCGTGATCAGCGAAAGAGCGCCCTTCGTACGTGGGCAACATAGAATCTCCTGAAATTCTTGAAACCGCGAGGGTGAGGCCGCCTCAGCCATCAAGGGCTGTAGTATATAGGTTTCTGAATCGATCGAGCTATCGAGACTTTTGAGACTCGCCGCTAATCTTTGCGGCCTGACCAAACGACGTGTGTCGCGTCCGCCGGGCCAGTTAGTCCTGTAAGCCGATGAGGTATAACTAAAAAGAAGCTCAAGGCTGTCTGGTTTAAGTCATGACACGCTGAATGTGAATGGCTGCGAAGGGAACTTCACTGTCCCCAACGGTCGGTTCGCTACTACCGGAGATTTCGCTCCCCGACCCCTGCGCGACAGACGGCCATATCTTTTAGAAAATAAACAACATAGTAGTGTGGACTCGATACGTAACAAGGTAGGTGTGGTGACCAGATTGCGAGTCCCTGAGGAGAACTCGGTGTCCTAACCAGGGCGGGCAGCGTGTGCAAGCCTATAAGGGGATACCGGAGAGGAGACCTATTCGCGTGAAGAAGACCTACGAAAAGCCCACCATTACCGCGCTCGGTTTGCTCCGATCTGTCACGAAGTGCGTGTACAGCGGTCAGTTGCCCGAGTAACTGAGCGGAGACAGGGGCCTCCGCAGCCCTGCCTCTTGCAGCGTCCTTTTCACCAGTAAGTCTCGCTTATGTTAACCCGAAGCTGATGGGCAATCATTTGGACCGAGCGGAAGTTCAGTGCCATTGGTAATAGCTGGTCTTAACTTGCGATTGACTCGGTCTGATGTGCATCTATGCAAACCTATAAAAACATTGGTCTTAAGTGAAAGTCGGGTCCCGGTCGCAGATGTTAAATGGCTGGCGGATTGCTCGCCTATGGTGTGCGCACTAGTCGGGAGGCCGGTTCCTGCTCGTTTCATAGAGGGATCGAAACTACCCGAAGGTAGGCTGCGAGGACGAGAAAAACATACCGTAAGCCGAGCATCACTGCGCTAGGATTGCTCCGGTCGACATCGCCGGTCCACGAGGTCTAACAAGATGATAAACCTCCAGGGTTACCCTCGACGTAAAGAACAAGTAATTGCTCAGAAAGCGTCGGCCGATTTTCTGTTGTTCAATATGGACGATGGCAAATACTATTCACTCAACGAAGTCGGCTGTAGGATTTGGGAGCTCTGCGACGGAAGCCATTCGACCGAACAAATTATCGATACGTTGGCTCAGGAATACGACGAGGCCAAAGAGGTGTTAGCTGAAGATGTCGTTGAGTTTCTCGAAAGGTTCCGGAACGATAAGCTAATCGTGGAACTGGCGCAAAGCGAACCGTCGGTTGCCTCGCATCCGACCCGTTGAATTCTGCGACCGCACGGCTTAGATCTGGGAGACTCTTAGCGCCAGCCCGACTCAACCCAACGGTCCATGCCTACAGCTCGACGCATAAAACTTCCGGCGTTCTCCGATCTCTTTCTTTTCACGCGGATTCTCCTGTTTGCAGCTAGCGTACCCTTGTTGATGCGGCTTAGGCTGACGCGATTGGCTGCTCTGCTAGAGCCAGGAACGACCGCAGGACCGGTCGATCCGACCCGATCAAATAAGATCTGCTCTTATACTGAGAAGGCCATACGGCTAGGTAGCCCCATTGTGCGTCACGGATGTTTGACACTGGGCCTGACGCGCTACTACTTTTTGCGTCGCACCGGAATGGATGTTTCGCTCCATTTCGGTATGGGCCGAGTGGGTGAAAAGGAGAGCTTCGACGGTCATTGCTGGCTTACGCGAGACGGCGAGCCATACTTTGAAGCTAGAGACCCGCGGCCTTTATATGTCGAGATGTGGAAGATTTCGCCAAAAACTGGCCAGAGCTCGATGCCGGCTGAAGAGAGCGGTCTTCGGCGCCTAAGAAACGTATGAATACGGAAAGCCAAACGCGATGCTATTGTGTGAATGGGATCAATATCCAGGTTTGCTGTTCCCCGGCCATCGCTCAGTGCCTCGATGCGCGCTTTCGGTTTTTCCCTGTTACAGGGAACTGCGTCGAAAAACTCCATCTTGATTTCCACGCGGCAAGCCCGGCCGGCGAGCATTCGATCGAGCGCCCTCAGGGCAATTCGAGACCTTTTTACGAGATGCCACAGGGCGAGGCCAGCTACTTCGCAGCGACGGACGAAGTCTACATCAGCTTCCGCGAGGGTGTGCGGGCGCTCTACACGCCTCCGTCAGGTCGAGTTGTCGTTTCCACGGTCGAGTGCGAACCTCGGAACTTGTTTATGGCCTCGCACCTCATTCTCACAATTATTCTGGTTGAGAGTTTTCGGCGTCATCGCTGGTACAGCTTGCACGCAGCTGGTTTCAGTATGAGAGGCAGGGCGATTTTGATCCCCGGCACCAGCGGAGCCGGGAAGTCCACCCTTTCCGTCGCTTTATTGCGCGCGAAATTCGATTATCTTACCGACGATATGGTGTTCCTGGCACGGACCGCCGAGGGCTTGATGGTGCGAGGCCTCGCAGAGGACATTGACGTTAGCGAGCAAACGATCCGCTTCTTCCCTGAACTGGACTTTTTGATGCACGCGCCGAAAACGGACGGTTTCACGAAGAGGCAGCTCCGCGTTGACGCTGTCTATAGCGTAACGCCGATTCTCGAGTCGCGCCCCAGCGCAATCCTACTCCCACACATTTCCGGCAGACCCCAGAGCACGATTACCCAGATCGATGGCGATGAAGCTTTCCGCGAAATCGTACCGAACGTTTTGCTAACCGAACAGCGCGTTTGCGAGGGGCACTTTGGCGTTCTGGCCGAGTTGGTAAGGCAGGCCCGCTGCTATCGACTCGAAACCGGACAGGACTTCGATCGCATCCCTTATTTGATTCAACAGGTTCTAGCTCCTGACCAGGAGCCGGTCTGTGCCTGAAACCTTCGCTGAGCAACGCGCCCAAACCTGGCCAATCGAGGCCAAGCTGCTGTTTTGGACTGCGCGTGTGCGCACGACCGCTGAGATCGAAGACCAGGTCCGTACCGCCCTTCGCGGAGAGATAAACTGGATTTATCTCGTCCAACTCGCCATGCAGCACGAAACCACTGCGCTCCTGTACTCGCACCTGCAGCGCATCTGCCCCGATTCGGTTCCCCGCGGCATCCTCGAACCTCTAGCCGCACGGTTTCAGTCGCAAACGGCAGAGGTGCAATATCGTGCCGGGGAACTCGTGCGCATTCTGGCCTCGCTCGAGCAGGAAGGCATTCTTGCCATAGCTTACAAAGGGCCGATCTTGGCGCAGGCATTGTACGGAAATTTATCGCTTCGCGAATTTTCCAGATTCTCCGACCTGGACATCGTTGTTCGCGAGCAGGATTTGCCCAGGGCGAAGGATGTCATCGTCGGTCACGGATACGAGGAGCACAGTCAAACCGAACGTGAATGGATCTTTCGTGAGCGCACCGAGGGAAGAGCTCTGGAGCTGCAGTGGCACTTCACCACCCATCAGTGCCGCGTTCCGGACGATCCTGGTCGTTTTCTCCACCGCTTCCAGATGGTTCCTTTCGCCGGAGCTACGGTACGGAGCCTGCCGCTTGAAGTGTACTTCTTAGTTTTGTGCCTCCACGCGACGAAGCACAAATGGCGAAAGATTAAACTGATTTGCGATATCGCCGAGATACTCGCATCGTCTGAAGTCGATTGGGATTACGTGGTCCGCGAGGCGAACGCTTTGGGAATCAGGCGCATGCTGGCGTTGGGTGTCCTTTTATCTGAGGATCCCCTGGGTGTAGTCGCGCCTCCGGCCTTGATCCGTGGGCTGAAGATTGATCGCATTGCTCGTGAGCTGGCCGCACAATGCCGCGAAGCGTTGCTCAAGGATCCGGACGACCAGTGGCGATTTCACGCGGACATCCGCTTCATGCTCAAAGTGCGGGAGCGTCGTTACGACGAGATGAAGGTGTTTTTCCGCGATTGGCTCTGGCCAGAAACGATGCCGGATGAAGCGGACCGCCGCTTCATATCGATCCCGCAGTCGTTGTCAGTGCTGTATTACCTCGTTCGGCCCGTGCGCCTTTTCTGGATGGAAATCACGGAGCGGCCCTAACTCTGGGCAGGATGCATTCCAGCAAGTCGGGGCAGAGTAAGTTCCGGACCAGACGTTCGTGCCACAAACTCAGTCATGGCGCGCTAGTGCCAAACGCGTCGCGCCACGTCTATTACCAACTTCAACTTCGCCCATTGATCGTCTTCTGATAGCAGATTCCCCTCTGCTGTCGAAGCAAATCCGCACTGTGGACTGACGGCCATGTTCTCGAGCGGGAAATATTTCGCCGCCTCCTTGATGCGCCGCACCACTTCCTCGGACTTTTCGAGACGGGGTGTTTTGGTGCTAATCAGGCCCAGCACCACGACCTTTTCTTTTGGCAAAAGTCGCAAGGGTTCGAAGGTTCCCGCCCGCTCATCGTCATATTCGAGCAAGAAACGGTCAACTCTCAGTGAATGGAAGAGCTTTTCTGCAATCGCATCGTAGCCGCCTTCCGCATACCAGTGGCTGCGATTATTTCCTCGGCACAGATGAATCGCGACCGTCGCTCCTCGCCGGCGCGCCGCATCAAGGCAAGCATTGTCCGCAGCGATCGCCTCGTCGAGCGCTTCCTCGGGATCCTGGTTCATTTCCTGTTTGATCCACGCACGCCATTTCGGATCAAGATAGTAGCTGTAACGCGGCGCGTCCATTTGAATATACTTCACTCCCTCCGCCGCAAGCTGTGCCACGTCCTGCTTCATGATTTCGACTATGTCCCACAGCAGAGCCGAATGATCACGGTAGACCTTGTCCGTCACGCCGCGTTTGAATGCAATAGCGGGAAACTGCGTCGGGCTCGGCAGCAAGATCTTAATGTCGCCTGGGCTGTGTAGCTTGAGGAAGGGCAGTTCGCGTTCGGTCAGTGGATGCATTCGCTTAAGTTTTCTGTTTACGATTCCGGTTACGGAGGCGACCTTAGGCTTTTCCTGCGCCGCATCCCAATCGCGCGCGATCGAGTCCTCGACATCGAAACCATCAACGGCGTCCGTCAGTTCGCTCATGAAATTCCGGCGTCGAAGTTCGCCGTCGGTAAAAACCTGGAAGCCCAACTCCCTTTGTTTGGCCAGCACCTTTAAAACGTATTGGTCCTCCATGGATCGCAGGCGGCTCGAATTGGTTCCGTTCACACGCGCTGCCAACAAGTCGGCTGGCCTCAAAAGACTTCCTATGTGATCGGCTCGATATTGGACGGACATTGTCGTGATACCTCTCTTGGCTGACCTCGGCGCGGAATGCAATCAGTTGACAGCGAAAACGTTCATTTCCTTTAGGAATGCAACGGTGACTGAAAAGGTTTTACAAGTATAGATTAATTTTGGGTTTGAGTTTAGCGCGGCCGCATACCACTGAACCGAGTCTCTGCTGTAAATCCACATCGGCTGCACCAGATTTGCGGAAGAACACATGAAAGAGCGTGCGCCACAGGGCTACGATGGCCTATATCGTATTCGCGGAACCGTCCCGATGTTCAGATTTTCTCCTCAAACCAATAAAGGCGACCTCTGAGCAAAGCAAGAACAGGATCGCCAACTGCAAGGGGTTGAGTGATAAGTGCAAGAGATAAGCGAGCGCGAATCCCCAGCCTACACCGAAGACTAGCCCCTGTGCGGTTTGGCGACGTGGTTCCGACATGCTGCCTCCCATAGCCGAGTGCAAGTAGAATCAAACCAGCAAACAGTATTCCACGATGAAGACCTGATTCATTGGACATACACCGTTCACCGGACGGCATCCCGGAAAAGCACCGCATTGGACCGAGAAATTGTGTCCTTTTCGGTCAAACTAGATGCAGTACTGGGCTTCTTGGATTAGGAGTAATAAGCCTCGTCGACGACTGTTTCTTGCAATGGATGCGGGCGGAATATGTGGGAGTTCAGCGCGCGCCGGACACCGTGCTTATCACAGGGGGACGAAAGCGCAAATCATCCCCATGTGGATCGCGCCTGCGTAGGTCTGGATGGGTCGTACAAGTGGGGTCACGTCGAGAAACCCAGACGATGCTGCCTTCAATGCGCTCGTGGCCGAGCCGCATTTCACTGCCAGTATGTGCCGTGTAAGTTGGGGGAAGTAAGGTGGGTGGAAATAGGGACCGCAATCGTGAGGACTTGCAGTCCCCCTCGGTTAGTTATTACCCAGTCACCCGATGGCACCAATTGGGGTCGCCTCCGCTAAGCGTTTGCTTCGTGACATCTCGGAGGAGTCCCAGCGCCGTGATGACCGGCTTGTTGTAGGTCTTCTTCATGCGGCCTCCACTAATCAGGTCGGCACCACCGACATCGCATCAAACCCTACCGGCGCACCGATCTCCTTTAGCCCTAGCAATCTACCGGCCATTGTAACTCGTCTCGCGGATAATGGCACAGGCTATCCTCATTTGCAACAATACAATGCACTTAGAGTCGTGGCACCCAGATTTGGTGTTAGGGCGTTTCGAGCCCAAAGGTCGTCCAAAGTACAAGTGGATGCAGCAAATGGAACCTGGCGTTCACAAGGTACTCTGACTACTAAATCCAGAGGGGTGTATGTCGAAGCGGGCGCCTCTACGGCCATCCGGAAGACTCTATAGGAGTAGCTCGACTGGCTTTTGCCATCTGACCGGAGGAGTCAAGGACTAGGGACCAAGACGGCTTCATCCTGAGCCCGATGGGATGGCAGAGGCTCGTGCGAATCCGTGTATCTTTGATCACACTTCCGAAGTTTTGCTGCCCCGGTTTGTTTTGGAACACTTAACATGCGCTGCACAGCCATGCACAAAAACAAATTCATAATGGTCCTTGCTTTTCTCTGTTCGATGGGCGCTGTACGCGTTCTCGCCCAGGCAAACACTGCGACGCCGCGCATCACGGCGCCAGTGGACAACTCGAAGCTCGTAGTTCTGAGCGGCACAATCCACCCTCTCGCGCGTCAACAAAACGACCGCGGCCTCGCGCCGGCTAGCTTGCCGATGGCGCACATGCTGCTCGTGCTGCAGCGTAGTCCGCAACAGCAAACCGCGCTCGAGTCGCTCATCAGCGAGCAGCAGGATCGCAATTCGCCGAACTATCACAAGTGGCTCACTCCGGCTCAATTCGGAGCCGAATTCGGCGCCGCAGACCAAGACATCCAGACCATAACCGCGTGGCTGCAGTCGCAGGGATTCACGGTCAATGGTGTTCCCGCCGGACGAACCGTTATCGATTTTTCGGGGACTGCCGCAACCGTGCAGGCAGCCTTTCATACAGCTATCCACCAGTATGTGCTTCCCAATGGGGAACAGCATTTTGCCAACTCCACAAACATCGAGATCCCGGCTGCACTCGCTCCAGTGGTTGCCGGCGTTCGCTCGTTGAATAACTTCTTCCCAAAGCCGCAACATCATGCTGCGGTGAGGCCTGCCTTTACATTCGCATTCGGCGGCGCGTGCGGACCTAACACGAACAACTGCTTTGACGTTACTCCGGCAGACTTCGCCACGATCTACAATCTGCCGACCACCACATGGACGGGCGCAAACGAAACCATCGCCATCGTGTCGGATTCGGACATCAACGCCACGGATTTGCAGCAATTCCGGTCGATTTTCGGGCTCACTGCAATGACGAACAACGCCCCATCCAGCTCAGCCCCCACGTGCACAGCAGGCGTTCCGTGCTTTGTTCAGTTCGTCCCGCCAACTCAAACCGATCCAGGCATACAATGCCCTCTTCCAGGGCAGGCATACTCGCCGGGAAGTTGCACGAATTCTTCAAATGGCGATGAGGTGGAAGCCGACATCGACGCAGAATGGGCCGGGGCAACTGCGCCGGGGGCCAATATCTGGCTCGTCAACTCCGCAGATTCGGGCGCCACGTTTGGCGGGGAATTGTCCGCTACCTATGTTGTCAACTGCCCCACCGTTAGCGGTGCTTGTCCCGTAGCGGTTCCGGCCGACGTCCTCAGCGACAGCTACGGCTCATGCGAGGCCACGCTCGGATCAGGCGGCAACGCGTTTTACAGCTCCACGTGGTCACAGGCCGAAACCGAAGGTATCACCGTCGTTGTTGCAAGCGGCGATTCGGGTTCCGCAGGCTGTGATGCAAACGACGGGACGCCTCCGCAAGTCGCCGAACAAGGGCTGGCTGTCAACGGCACAGCCTCCACTCCAAACAACGTCGCCGTGGGTGGCACAGATTTCAACCAGGCTTCGAATCCGACTCAATTTTGGAGCACGAGCAATTCGACCACAGGCGAATCGGCGCTCGGCTACATTCCCGAAACAACGTGGAACGACTCTTGCACCAACGCCCTCTTTGGCAACGACCCGATCGCAAACTGCAATAGCGGCGGTGCCGGAAGTCCCGATTTCGTTTTCATTCTTGGTGGCGGTGGCGGGCCCAGCACTTGTGCGACCTTCGTTGGCGCGAGTTGTTCGGCCGGCTACGCGAAACCGGCGTGGCAAACAGGCGTCACTCCGGCCGATAGCGTGCGCGACGTTCCCGATATTTCATTGTTTGCTGGCAACGGCTTTGTCGGCAGCGCTTACATCATGTGCGAGTTGGACATGCCAGGGCAGGTGGGAGCATCTGGACAAGAGGGGACGGCGTGCAGCTTAAGCCAGCCGCCAAGTTCTACCGGTGCCATTTCTTCATTCGAGGAAGTCGGCGGAACCTCCGCTGCCGCGCAGGCCTTCGCTGGAATCACGGCCCTGATCGATCAGCAAGCCGGCGCGAATCAGGGAAATATCAGTCCCAACCTGTACACCCTGGCCAATGCGGCGGGAAATACGTGTAGTTCGGCGGCGAGTCCTGCTTCCACCTGTGTGTTCTACGATGTTACGTCCGGCACGATCAGCCAGCCCTGCGACGCCACTGGTCCGAGCCCGGATTGCACCACCAGCGGTGCCGATACCGTGGGCGTCCTTGAATCCGGCGGTCAGCTCGCCTATAACGCTGCGGCGAATTACGATCTCGCCACGGGCCTCGGCTCGGTCAATGTTGAGAATTTGCTCTGCAACTGGCCTGGCGGGACCGTCACTTGCACGAGCACCGCGCTCCTGGCCGCCCCTACTACCATCACGGTCGGCGCATCCGTCACTTTCACCGCGACGGTTACGCAACAATCAGGCGGCACTACGCCAACCGGCACCGTGGATTTTCTGGATGGCGGGACCAATATAGGCAATGGAACTCTGACTGCGGGCGTCGCGAACTTTATGACCACGGCTCTGACGGTCGGAACACATTCGATAACCGCGGCCTATCAGGGTACTTCCGCTTTTGCGCCCAGTACGTCCTCGGCCGTACAAGTTACGGTGAATCCCGCGCCCACGCCTGATTTCACAGTTTCGGCGTCGCCTTCGTCGCAAACAGTGACGCCGGGGAATTCAACAAGCTATACGCTGACCCTGACTCCAGAGAACGGATTTAACCAGGCCGTCACGGTTTCTTGCTCCGGTGCGCCTACGGAAGCGACCTGCACCCCGGCCAGCACTTCCGTCACCTTGAATGGGACGAGCGCCTCGACAGACACAATCAATGTGACCACCACTGCTCCGTCGCTCGTGGTTCGCGTCACGCCTCCATTCAGTGGCTGGAGGATCCTGGCGACCATCGGCTCTTTCGCATTGTTCTTGCTTATCGCCGACGGATTTATTCGCCGCTCGATGTCCGCCCGTCGCTGGGTGGCCGCTGCCGGATTCGCGGTTCTGATTGTCTTTGCGGTTGCGGGCTGCGGTGGTGGTAGCAATAATAATTCGACGCAGCCCTCGGGCGGCACACCTGCCGGAACGTACACACTAACGATTACCGGCACTGCCGGAGCCACGACGCATTCGACCACCGTGTCGCTCGTGGTGCAGTAAGGACGGAATCGAGGGTTAGAGGCAGGTCAGAAGGCCGGGCTGCAGCACTATGCCCATGTCGCCAAGGGATGGCGCATTCCTGCATTCGGGGCCCGGAGTAAACTCAGAAGACGGTTTGCAGTGGACCTATCGCTATCTCCACCAGCAACGGCTACGCGCGGTGCACGCGTAGCCCGCATAGATAGTTTAGGCGTTTTGAATTTCCGCGACGGCGTCGGGGCGTCCGAACGAACGGTATTCGAATCCGAGTGCGCGCATTTCAGCGGGCGAAAGCAAATTGCGCCCATCAAGCAACAGGGGTCGGGCCATCCGCGCACGAATTCTTTCCCAGTCAAGCGATCGAAATTCCGGCCATTCGGTGGCGATGATCAGCGCCTCGCACCCTTTTGCTGCGTCGTAAGCGGACTCGGCGTATTCGATGCCCGGCATGATAGAACGCGCCTTGTCCATAGCTTGCGGGTCGTAGGCACGCACGCGCGCACCTTCCTCTACCAGGCGATTGATCAAATCGATGGCCGGGGCGAAGCGCACGTCGTCGGTGTTGGGTTTGAACGCCAGACCGAGCACTGCCAGCGGCTTGCCGCGCACCACCCAAAGCGCCTCGCGGATTTTGCCAACGAAGCGGTCGATGCGCTGCTTGTTGATTTTCTCGGCGGCCTGGAGCATGGAGAAATCCACGCCGCAGCGTTCCGCCAATCGTACGAAGGCCTGCAAGTCTTTGGGCAAGCAGAAACCGCCGAATCCTAAGCCGGCATTCAGAAAGCTGGGTCCGATGCGCGGATCCATGCCCATGGCGCGGGTCACTTCGCCGATGTCCGCATCGAGCTTTTCGGCAAGGTCGGCCACGATATTGGCGTAGGAAACCTTCAGCGCCAGGAAGGAATTGGAAGCGTGTTTGATCAGTTCGGCGCTGTTGATGGTGGTCACCAACCATTGCGCCGCCGGACCCTTGGGACACTCGGGAGAGTGCATCGGGCAATTGAATGTACGTTCCAGCACGGGGCGATAAATATCGCGCATCTGGCGCTCGGCGGTCTCGTCTTCGACGCCTACGACCACGCGGTCGGGATGGAGAAAATCTTCCACCGCCGTCCCTTCGCGCAGAAACTCGGGGTTCGACACCACGCGCAGCGCGACACCAGGCTTGCGTGCGTACACGGACAGCGCACGCTTCAGTTCATGGCCGGTACGAGCGGGAACGGTGCTTTTTTCGATCACCAGCTTTGGGGAAGTCGCTTCGGACGCGATCATGCGAGCGACATGGTCGATCGCGCTCAGATCGGCGTCTCCGTTGGGCAGCGGAGGAGTGCCGACACAAATAAAAATGGCATCGCCGGCATCAACAACATCGGCGGGGTTCGCGCAGAAGCTCAGGCGGCCCTCCTTACGGGCCTTGGCGATGACTTTATCGAGGCCGGGCTCGTAGATCGGCACCCCTCCCGATTCGAGGGTCTTGATCTTCGAAGCGTCGCTATCCGTGCACATCACCTGGTGGCCAATCTCCGCCAGGCATGCGCCCGTCACCAGCCCAACATACCCCGTTCCGATCACCGAAATTCTCAATGGAATCTCCTCATAAACCTACGTAATGGCGCCGTCCAAGCCGCGATGGGGCGAACAGCACCTGGTGTGCCACGATCCATCGCTCAAGCCATTGGAAATTAAAGGCTTAGCGATCGTCCTGGCCACGAAAAAGAAACAAATTATCTCTGTTGGGCAGTCCTTTGCCACATTATGCGTAGTGCCATGATTCGGCATGATGGCGTCCTCACTGCCTCCCTACGGAGATCTCTCGATGTCCCGCCAGCCACCTAACACTTCGCCTCTTCCGGCGCCCGGTCCTAATGTAACGCGAACCTCAGCAACACTGTACGCCAGTGCAGTTGTAGTACACGGGGCGCATTGCACTAGGTACAGAATACGCCTGTACTTGAGGACAGTTCTGGCTAACCTAATCCGAAGGTGGAGGTATCAGATATCGCCGATTGCGAATGGAGCGAGGTGTAGGGATTGACTGGCGGAAGACGGACACCGCTATTTACCTCTATTGTCCTCGATGGCGTGGCTTTCATCGTCAGCCTCCAGATTCTTGATATAGTGTTTTTTCTTGCTGGAATTGCTTCGCCGTCCTACACCTGTAAAGGGAACAGCAAACGAGACAGAATAGGGAGAGAAGATGAGCGTCGAGCGCAACCCGGAGTTCTTTGCAGGGAAAGGAATCCAGATAGGCATCATCGGCTGCGGTTATGTCGGGTTGCCGCTGGCCCTGCGTTTCGCTGACGTGGGTCAGCGCGTGACGGGCTTCGATCTCGACGAATCCAAAATCGCCAAATTGAACGCGGGGCAATCGTACATCCAGCACATTCCGGCTGATAAGATTCGCGAGCACGTTCAGGCGAAACGATTCGACGCTACTTCGGATTTCACGCGGCTTCGCCAGATGGACGCGGTGCTGATCTGCGTGCCCACTCCGCTCGACGAACGCCGCGAACCCGACCTGACGTATGTCGAGCAAACGGCCAAAGCCATCGCGCCTAATCTGCAGCGAAACCAGTTGATCGTGCTCGAAAGCACCACGTATCCCGGTACGACCGAAGAGCTCGTTTTGCCCATCCTCGAAAAAGGTGGTCTCCGCTGCCCGCTTGCGAAGGACGGTAACGACATCTCTACGGACTTTTATCTGGCCTTTTCACCGGAACGCGAGGATCCGGGAAACAAGCAGTACGGCCTGGCTCAAATCCCCAAAGTGGTGGGCGGAATAAATCCTGCCAGCGGACGTGCAGCCGCAGGTTTGTATGCGCAGATTGTTTCGAAAGTAGTCCCGGTCAGCTCCACCCGCGCCGCGGAAATGGTGAAGCTCCTCGAAAATATCTTTCGGTGCGTGAACATCGCCTTGGTGAACGAGCTGAAACAGCTCAGTCTCCGGATGGGACTCGACATCTGGGAGGTAATCGACAGCGCCGCGACAAAGCCGTTCGGATTCATGCCCTTCTACCCGGGTCCCGGTTTAGGAGGTCACTGCATCCCCGTTGACCCTTATTATCTTTCCTGGAAGGCCCGTGAATATGATTTCGCCACTCGATTTATCGAGCTGGCCGGTGAAATCAACACCGGGATGCCATATCACGTGGTGGATGCTGTGGCTGCAGCGCTGAACGACCGCCAGAAAAGCATTAAGGGTTCTCGAATTCTTCTGCTTGGCGTGGCCTACAAAAAGGACGTGGACGATCTGCGCGAGTCGCCGTCGCTGAAGTTGCTGGAGCTACTCACGGATCGCGGCGCGCTGATCGACTACAACGACCCATATTTTCCGGCGCTCTTCAAAATGCGCCACTATGATTTTTCCGACAAGCGTTCCGTCGATCTGACGCCCGCCATCATCGCACGATACGACTGCGTCCTCATCGCCACCGACCACTCGCGATACGACTATGGCGCGATCGTTCGCGATGCCCAGCTAGTTGTCGATTCCCGCAATGCGACGCGCGCAGTCAAACAGCACCGCGAAAAAATCATAAGTTGCTGAGTCAGCTCTGTTGGATGTGTCGCGTGGTTTGTGGAGTTCGACGAATCGATTGGCCAGTTACGGGATTCGAGTCAGTTGGGTATCGTCACCGTGACGGGACTCGATTGAGGACTTTCGACATTACTGGCATTAACGGACGTAACCGAGTAAACGTAGGTCTGTCCGTTCGTCACGGTCTTGTCCGTGTAGCTTGTATTCGGGTCCAAGCTGCCGATCTTTGCCAAGCTGCCTGCTGCCGCGCCTCGATAAACATAATAGCCAATCACAGCGGGAGTCGCTTGCCAGCTGAGCGCCACCGAGTGCTGGCTCGCAGTGACGCCGGTACCGGACAACGCGATTTGCATGGGAGAGCCGTTACTCTTGATGGAAAGTTCACCGGTGTCCGCTCCGGCCGCTGCGGGCTCGAAATTGACCGAGACGGTCATGGACTCATTTGGTGTGAGGGTCACGCCCGATTTGTTAGTCGTGCTGAATCCTTTGCCGGTCGCCGTGATGCCATTGATGAGGACGTTGTCCGTGCCTGTCGCGGTCAAAGTTACGAGTTCCGAGGTGGACGACCCGACGGTCACGTTGCCAAAACTTACTTGCGTCGGGCTCGCCGTCAGCTTAGCTGCCTGGTTGCCGGTGTAGCCACATCCTGCGGTGCAGAGCGATACGACGATTGTGGCGATAGCCACGAAGCCCGGAAGAGTGGAGGAAATTCGCGCCCGAATCTTTTTTGCGGCAGCCGCACGTGCGGGCCGCTTTACAAACGATGAAGGAATTCTCATAGCCCGGCCATTGTGAGGTGGCCGGGTTTCTCAGAACTACTGGACGGTGGTACAGGAAAAGTACAGGCGGGGCTAACCTGTCCACGACTTTCTTTCAGCCCGGACCCACCCGCGCCCGCTTGCGCCGTTCCTAGTTTCTGGCATTCCGACGTACGTTATGGCGTGGGAATCGCCGCTGACGCCTCGTTCGATGCTGAGCTGGTGCCGGCGGAATTCACGGCCTTCACCGTGTAAAAGTATGTCGTACCGGAGGTCACGTTGGTGTCCGTGTAGCTCGTTCCAGAAATCGCCGATTCATTCAACGGTGTCGTTCCTTCGCCGCCTGATACGGTCCCGCGGTAGACCTCATAACTCGTGGCCCCAGAATCGACGTTCCATTGCAGAACGACCGCATGCGTGCCAGTGCCCGATAGAGTGATAGCGAGTGGCGAAGTGGTTGAGTTGCTGGCAATGCTGATACTCGCACCATTCACCGCTCCGGGCGATGTCGGAGCGAACGTGACACTCAGCGTGGTGGACTGTCCCGGCGTTAGAGTCGTGCCATTCGATACTCCGGAGGTGGTGAACCCTGCTCCGGAGACCGTGATCCCAGAAATCGTCACGTTCGAGTTCCCGCTGTTCGTCAGCGACGTGGTCAAGACCTTGCTGGCATCGTCGTTCACATTCCCAAAGGGCAGACTGGTCGGATTTGCACTCAGCAGGGTCGTTGCCGCTGCTCCCGTTCCCGTCAGGCTGATCGCGAGTTGGGCCGGCGATCCGTTCGTCGCCATTGTGATAGAGCCGATCGCGCTGCCGCTGGCCTTCGGCGCAAAGTCCGCGTTGAACGTAAGGCTGCCTCCGGCGGCAATCGTCGAGGAGGTTGAAATTCCGGTCACGCTCATTCCGGTTCCGGTCACGGCAATGCTTGAAAACCCTAGCGTCATGTTCCCATTGTTTTTCACGGTGATCGGTACCGAGTCCGTTGTGCCGACGGCCACGCTGCCGAAACCTACAGTCGTCGGACTCGCGGAGCCTTCGGCCTGCATGCCGGTTCCACTTAGTCCGACCGTCGTGGCGGAAGCGGACGCATTGCTAGTGATGGACAGGCCGCCCGCGGCGCTGCCCTCGGCCGTCGGAGTGAAGGTCACCGTGAATGTTTTTTGAGCGCCTGCATTGACCGTCGCTGGTGTAGCTAGATTCGTGGTGTACGGGCCGCTAGCACTGGCTGAGGAGATGTTGAGGGTTGCATTGCCGGTATTGGTCAACGTCACGCTCTGCGTGCTTGTGCTACCAACGTTCACACCACTGAAATTCACAGACGTTGGGCTAATTGCGATTTGAGCCTGGGTCGACGTTCCAGTTCCGCTCAGGCCGATGTCGAGACTGGAGTTCGACGTTTTGTCTTCTACCGAGAGATTCCCGGTGTATGTGGCCGCTGATGCCGGCTTAAAAGTCACCTGTAGCGACACCGTCTGTCCGGGGCTTATGGTTTGGGCCGCCACGCTTGCCATTGTGAAGCCAGTTCCGGCAATCGATGGCGCACCGATCGAAATGGCCGCAGTTCCGGAATTCGTCAGCGTAACAGACTGTGAGGCAGTGCTATTCAACAGCACGCTTCCAAAATTCACACTGTTTGTGCTGGCGGAAAGGCCCGGGTCCGTTGCGTGTTCAGAGCTGGCCGAATTGGCTGAACTTGTATATCCCGCGCAACTGGAGAGGCCAACCATCGCAAGCACCACCGCAAATGTCGTGAGAATGACGGCGAGGCTACCGTGCGGAGAGAAAATTTCCTGGACCTTGCTGTTCGCATTTGAAACTTTCGAAGTCTGGCTCTCTATGCGCATTTTCATGGCGCGCACAGTCTAGGGAGCCGTTCAGGTTGTTATCTACTGGACAGGGGAACAAAGAAAGTGCAGCTACCTTCGCTTGGCCGAATGGACTATTGCGGACTTACCCTCGTCCGTGCGTTCGGCTGTTTCGTTGCAGCTCGAAGCACCTTGAAAGCATCGCATCGGCAAGGATTTGCGCTTTGATGCCCCTTAGAATGCCCATTTTTGTCTCCCTGTACCTCAAGTACAGCCTGTCACTGGACTCATGCTAGAATTGCCCGCGTGACGGGCCGACGAGCATCTGCCGGATGATGACCACTGCCCCGACCGACTCAGCGACCTCAACCGGCTGGTCTAACCGCTTTCTCCTCCTGGCAATCGCTGGAATCCTCTTTCTGACGCTTTATCCCTTTGTATTTAGCCTAACCAGGCACAGACCGGGGCTAGGGTCTCCGTTCCTCTTAGAGGGATTCGGAAAAGATGCCGGGCTGTTCGATGCGGTCCTCAATGTCCTCCTGTTCATGCCGTTTGGGTTCGGACTGGCTGCGAAGCTACACGAACGGGGAAAATCCAAGGCTGCTGCACTGTTGCCGGCTCTGCTGTGCGGTGCCTTTCTCTCTTACGTCATCGAATTCGTACAAATCTATATTCCCTCCCGCGATTCCGGTTGGACCGACGTAGGTACCAACTCGACCGGTTCCTTCCTGGGCGCGTTAGTTTTTCTCTTGTTCGGTGCGCTATTGTTGCCGCCCCTCTCTACCGTGGAGAGAATCTTCGGCACATGGATGGCCGGGCGTCATGGCGTGCTCATCTGCGTGCTCTACTTTGGGCTGTGGTTTGCCTTCTCCGCCTCGCTCCAGAAAAAATCCCGGCCGAGCAATTGGAGTCCGAATGCTCGACTGCTACTCGGTTATTCCGCAGCCCACCGGTCGGCGTCGGGATGGACGGGCCAAATCCTGCGACTGCAGCTCTGGGACCATGCGCTTTCGGATAGCTCCGCTCTGCGTATCGGTTCTTCGCCTCTCGGCAACTCTGCCGATCCGGCGCCGCTCGCCGATTACAATTTTTCCGGGTTCGCGCCGTTTCAGGACCAGCGCCACTCCCTTCCCGATTTATCGTGGACATCGAAAACTCCGACGTCGAACGTCTCAGATGGCGCCATCTTCGACGGGACTTCGTGGCTCGCCTCCGCCGAGCCTATCTCAATTCCTATCCACGACGACCTCCGCATGACGCACCAATTCGCACTCCGTCTTGTTTGCCGGCCAGCTAGCACGCCGCCGGCCAACACGCCGGTCGTTTTGGTGGCGCCCGATTCAGCTCCGCGCGGCTTTCGGCCCGATTTGCTGCTTGAGGCGGAAGGGCCCGGTCTCATTTTCTGGTTCCGAACTCCGCTCTCGATGTCGGGCAGCCGTATGTCCTGGGTAATTCCGAACGTGTTCAACGTCGGGCAACTCCGTGACATCCTTTTCTCCTACGATGGTTCCAATCTCTCGCTCTTCATCGACGGGCAAAAACGACGCAGCGACTACATTCTCGGTCCGCCGGCAGCACTAGCTCGAACGATCCGCAACGTCAAAACAGAAGAGCTCCCCGGCTACCGTTTCATTTTCTACGCGGTCATTTTCTTTCCGGCCGGCTCTCTGCTGGGGTTGAGTTGGAGAAAAACCAGTACTCACCCTGCCTCACGGGCTGCCCTCGTATTTTTCGGATTCTTGCTGCCGCCTCTCTTGCTCGAGCTGCTTCTGGTTCGCATCGCCGGCCGCGCGCTGTCCCTTGAAAATTTCGTGCTTTCGATTCTGTTTGCGGTCGCGGGGGGCCTATGGGTCAATGCCGACCGCGCCGCTTCAACATCCACAATGCCGCACGTTCGCTCGACGAGCTAATCATGGACCGAGCCAACATCGTCATCATCGGAGGCGGCGTCGTCGGTTGCGCCATCGCACGCGCCCTCTCGCATCGCTGGACCGACGTATTCCTGCTCGAAGCCCTTCCGAGAATTGGCATGGGCGCCAGTTCCCGCAACAGCGGGGTGATCCATTCGGGCATCTACTATCCGCCGGGTTCCCTGAAGGCTCGACATTGCGTCAGAGGAAATCGTCTCGTCTATGAATTCTGCGCCGCGCATGGAGTCCTTCATCGAAACACCGGCAAGATCGTGGTCGCTTCGAACCCTGGCGAAATCGCCGATCTCGCCGGTTTAATGGAAAACGGTCGCGCCAACGGCGTGGAGGGCCTTCATATCATCGACCGTGCCGCCATCCGCGCTCGCGAGCCTCACGTCGAAGGTTTCCAGGCCTTGGAGGTTCCCTCCACCGGCATGGTAGCTAGCGAGGATTTAGTCAAAGCCTACGCGCGCATCGCCGCCGAGCAGGGCGCGCACGTCGTCACCAATGCGAAGGTCCATCACCTCGAAGCAGCACCGGATGCGATTCGCGTGTCTAGTGCCGCGGGAGAAATCGAAGCACGCTGCCTGGTGAATAGCGCCGGCTTGTTCGCCGATGAAGTGGCCGCCATGCTCGGCTCTCCGATGGCCCGCC
>JASHRI010000122.1 GCA_030037435.1 Candidatus Acidiferrales bacterium
CCAGCTACCCAGATTCTCGAGAATCTTGGAAATGCGACAGCTGGCAACCCCGGCGACCCCGGAAACTACCTGGGCCGCGTGAGCTATCTAGGCTTCGGAGCCAGCGGCTTGGCGACGACGGCTACTGACGGGGATTCTCTCTATGACAGCCTGCAAGCTCAACTCAGGCACCAGTTCTCCAATGGACTTCTGCTTCAGGCTTCCTACACCTGGAGCAAGAGCATCACGAACGTGAATGCCTCGATAGCTGGTGGCGGAATCTCGGCGCCGGGCAACGTTCTCTCGGGCAGTGCGGGCAGTAATGATCCCCTGGACTTCGGCCAGCAATATGGGCTTGCGGCATTCAACCGTCCGCAGCGGCTGGTGATTGCGTACAGTTACCAACTGCCGTATAGGCGCACGCAAGGATTCGCCGGCCATTTGTTGGGCGGATGGGCCATTTCGGGCATTACGACGATTCAGGACGGAGAGCCATTCAGTGTGACCGATGCCACCGGCGGTACGATTTATTATGGCGCGGGCGGCGCGGCGTTTTGCACGGGTTGCAACATACGGGCCGAGCTGGCTCCAGCCAACACCGGCAAGTGCGCTTCGGACGGCGTCTGCCAATCAATCGGCGTTGCAACTGGCGGCAGCAACTTCGCCCGCGTGGTGGGCGGATTGACGCCTGGAGGCCAAGGCTGGATCAATACGAAGGCATATACGTCGGAGCCGTGCATCGGAGGTATACCGAATCCTACGGGGAACCCCGCGGCTCCTTGCGGAGCAGCTCCGAACCCGTTCCTTCCCCCCGGTCCCCCATTCTTCGGTGAGGGTTCTTTGTTCCCCGGCGCCGGCACCGGCTTTGGAGACTCAGGGGTCGGAACGATCATGGGGCCTGGCCAGCACAACTGGGATATGTCCTTCACGAAAGATACGAAGATCACCGAGGGGACGAACCTCCAGTTCAGGGCGGAGTTCTACAACATCTGGAATCACCCTCAATTTAACCCACCGTCAAACGCAGTGGGCTCGACCCTGGGGGAGATCACCAGCAGCTCGGTGCCTCCGCGGGTTGTCCAGTTCGCTTTGAAGTTCCTATTCTAGATTGGCGCGGTTCGAAAGGCCCCATTCGTCTTCCCGACGGACGGGGCCTTTTGTTTTGCGCGATGAGCTGCAATTGGACCGTGAGGAAACCGCGCGGAAGGGAAGTCAATTGAAAGCGGAGCGCGCTGAGCTGGACTGCTAGCTATAGCAGAGGCCGCATGTTGCTCGAGGTGCCGCCGGCGGCTGGAACGTAGCATTTCAGCGCGTAATCCATCACCATGCGATCGGCATTGAACCGCCAGCCAAGCGTGCGAATGGCGCGCTTCATGCGCCGAATCCAGCCGCGCGGCAAGCCGTCCTGGTCGCGCTCATAAAATAGCGGAATCACCTCTTCGCGAAGCACTCGATACAAATCCTGGGCGTCTCGCGCGTCGTGTACATTTACGTCGGTGTGAGTCCGGCCGGTGCCTATAGCAAAACCGTTCAGTCCGTCGTAGGCCTCGGCCCACCAACCATCCAGGATCGAGAGGTTCAAGCCGCCGTTGAGGACCACTTTTTGGCCGCTTGTGCCTGAGGCCTCGAACGGCCGCCGCGGATTGTTGAGCCAAACGTCGACACCTTGCACAAAATGACGGCCTACATTGATATCGTAGTCCTCAACGAAGATGAATCTGTCGGCAAACTGCGGATCGCGCATCAACTCCACGATCTGCTGAAGCAAGCGCTTGCCAGGTTCGTCGCCCGGATGCGCTTTTCCGGCGAACACGAACTGTACCGGCCGCTTCGGATCATTCACCAGCAGAGCCAGCTTCTGAATGTCGGCGCGGATCAGATTGGCGCGCTTATAAGTGGCGAAACGGCGAGCGAATCCAATTGTCAGGGCGTCCGGACTGAGCGCTCCGGCCAGGCGCTGCTGGACCTCCGGTGGATCGCCCCGACGCTTCGATTGATCCACGGCGTGTCTCCGAACGTACTCAAGGAGTTGCGACTTGAGGCTGAGGTGCGCCTCCCAGAGTTCGCCGTCGTCAACGTCCTCAATGCCTTGCCAAATGCGTGCCTCGCTGCTGTGTTCGTGCCAACCGGGGCCCAGATGGCGCTCATAGAGCCGAAACATCTGTGGCGCGAGCCACGTGAGCACGTGCACGCCGTTGGTGATATGTCCGATCGGCACTCCATCTTCCGGACTTCCTGGATACAGACCCATCCACATGGAACGCGAGACCTCGCCGTGCAGAGCCGAGACAGCATTGGCGCGCCGTGCCAGCCTGAGGCACAGCACGGTCATGCAGAACTCTTCCTGCGCGTTAGCAGGATTTTCCCGCCCGAGCTGCATCAGCCAGTCGTGAGAAATGCCGAGTTGCTCGCGAAGAGGGCCAAGATGCTCCTCGACGAGGTCCGATCCAAACCGGTCGTGACCTGCGGGAACCGGTGTATGGGTGGTGAAAACCAGTTCGCGGGAAACGCGAGGGGCTGCGACATCGAACGACAATCCCTCCTCTTGCATACGGTGGCGTATGGCTTCCAGGGCCGCGAAAGCGCTATGCCCTTCGTTCATGTGCAAGACGCCGGGCGTGATGCCCATCGCAACCAGGGCGCGAACGCCTCCCACACCGAGCAGCAGTTCCTGCCGGATGCGCAGGCGGCGATCGCCGCCGTACAAGCGCGAAGTCAGTTCGCGATCCTCGGGCGCATTGTCCGGCACGTTGGAATCGAGCAGCAGCAGGTCGCACCGCCCAACCTTAAGTCGCCATACCTTAGCGTGCAGAGCGCCATTGCGGATTTCGATTCGTACCGTGACTGGTTCGCCGCTGGCGCCAATCGCAGGTTCGATGGGCAGTTCTTCGATGTCCGCCGGCGTGTATTCCTCCTGCTGCCAGCCGTAGCGGTCGACCCGCTGACGGAAATATCCCTGCCCATAAAATAAGCCAACGCCAACGAGGGGAATATCCAGATCGGACGCGCTCTTGATGTGATCGCCTGCCAGAATGCCGAGGCCGCCCGAATACACCGGAATCGACTCGTGCAGGCCAAATTCCGCGGAAAAATAGGCGACGGGCCTGGGCCTCAGAACGCCAGCGTAGCGCGCTCCCCAGGTTCGGTCGTCTTCGAGGTACTCGCGCAGACGTCGGTAGGCATAGTTGATTCGGCTATGAAGGGAAAGCTCGCCGGCTCGGCGCTCAAGTTGTTCCAAAGGAATTTCGTCGAGCAAAGAGACGGGATTGTGATGGAGCTCACTCCAACGCGCCGGGCTGAGGTCGCGAAATAGAGCGGTAGTGTCGTGGTCCCAGCTCCACCAAAGGTTGCGAGACAGGGACCAAAGGCGTTCCTGTACCGGCGCGACGAACTGTTCGAGCGTGCGCGCTTGGCTGACGAGCGGAGCGACCTGCGCGGCGGTCACTACAAGCTGGCGGATTTCCTCGTCGGCAAAAACGCGCGGGGCCATGGTCTGGACTACCAGCACACCCTGCAACACTCCTCGGTCCACCAGTGGAACGCCCAGGAACGACTGATAGGCATCTTCGCCAGCTTCCTCGAAGTACTTGAACCGCGGGTGCTGTTTCACCTGTTCGACTGCTATGGGGCGCATCTGCTCGGCAACAAGGCCGACCAGGCCCTCCGTTAGGGCCAATCGAAGAGTCCCAATACACTCGGGGCGAAGTCCTACGCTGGCTGCAAGCACGAGATTGGCGCGATCCGGCTCCAATAGGTAAGCGGAACAAACGTCTGTGCGGAAGCGCTGCGCGATCATGCCGACCACGTTGGTAAGGATTTCGGCCGGCTTGCTGCTCTCGCGGGCGAGCGCATCCGTATCCGCGGGCGTGAGGATCTCCGTCGATTCGCGCTCTCGCACCGCCTGGCTTGCGCTTTCGCTTTGACCTTCGATTGGGTTCACGTTCTCATCACCGCAATAAAGAAGATTCTAGGGTGTGCGCGCCAGCGAGTCCAATCAGAATTGCGAATCGTGGGAATTTGCCGTACTGGGTCAGTTTGAATTTTAGCTGCTTGTGTCACGATCAAGAAAATTCAAACTGACCGGCTATAGAATTTGCTTTAAATGTCCCCCAATTCCGGTCCGCCCTAGCGAGAGTATAGACAACTCCTCGTTAGAGGGGAGCTAGCAAGTGATACCAGTCGCGAAAGCGATACCACGGGAGGAACTTGAGGTTGGGTGCGAGCCGGGGGGCTGCAGGCGGCTTGCTGCATCACGAGCGCGTGTTGCGTATAATAGAGATGTTGGCTTCCGAATACTCTCAAGAGCGACGCGAGGTTTGGCGATGAGTTCCTTGACTGTGCGAAATTTTATGAAACAGCAGGGTTTTGCGGACGAACCCGACGGCATCTGCAACATGCATTTCTCCGGTCTCTATTTTCAGCCGAGGATTGTAGGTCCGCTAGTAGTCGTCGGCATCATACTTTCGCTGGTGGCCCAAACCGCATCGGTTGCGCCGGTATTTTTCTTTGTCCTCGCGGCCATCCTTTGGTGGAACGTCATCGTACCTCAATGGAATCCGTTCGAAGTGTTTTACAATCGCGTTCTCGCCGCGCCGAAGGGCAGGACGCTGCTTCCCCCCGCTCCTCCTGCGCGCCGGTTTGCCCAGGGAATGGCTGCTGTTTTCATGATGATCGTGGCGTTCGCGCTGATGTCGGGCTGGATGATCACTGCGTGGGTGTTCCAGGCGTTCCTGGTAGTTGCCTTTTCCGCGCTGTTATTCGGGAAATTTTGCATGGGCGCGTATGTATATCACCTGCTGCGCGGCAAGGTCGCCTTTGCGAACGACACACTTCCTTGGGCCGGCCGTCACAGCTAGACCCGCGCTGCAAAACATCCATCGAACGGTTTTCGTCGAGTTGCCGGGTGGAAGAGCCGGTGCGATAATGAGGCCGGTCCGCTGGCTGCTATGCGGCTGCGGATAGAATCGGGGGTTTTATGTCGTTGCGAGACCAATGGATTGAAAAACGGGCCGCGGCCATGAATGGCGGCGGAAGTAACTTTTCGCAGATGCACTTTGCCCGGTTGGGCGTGGCGACCGAAGAAATGGAATATGTCGCAGCACGCGAGAAGCTGGCGCCGGAAGTGGTGCGAAGCGAAGTGGCGCGAGGCCGCGCGATTATTCCCGCCAATATTCACCATCGAAATCTCGAGCCGATGGGCATCGGCGTCGCGTTCGGCTGCAAGATCAATGCGAACATCGGGAACTCCGCGACGACGTCGAACATTAGCGAAGAACTGGAAAAGCTGCACCGAGCCGTGCATTTCGGTTCTGACACGGTGATGGATCTTTCGACCGGCGGAGATATTCCCGCCATCCGGAAGGCGATCATTGACGCTTCGCCTGTGCCAATTGGGACGGTTCCCATCTACGAAGCGCTTTCGCGCGTGCGCCGTGCGGAAGATTTGACGATCCATGTGATGCTGGAAGTGATCGAAGAGCAGGCCGAGCAGGGCGTCGACTACATGACGATCCATGCGGGCGTGCTGCGTGAATTTCTGCCGATGGTGCGCAACCGGATTACGGGCATCGTCAGCCGGGGCGGGGCCCTGCTGGCGCAGTGGATGAGCTTTCACAAGGCTCAGAATTTTCTCTATGAGAATTTCGACGCGATTTGCAAGATTTTCCAGAAACACGATGTAAGCTTCTCTCTCGGTGATGGGTTGCGGCCGGGGTGCCTGGCAGATGCGAGCGACGAAGCACAATTTTCCGAACTGCGCGTGCTTGGTGAATTGACGAAAAAGGCTTGGGAATACGATGTGCAGGTGATGATCGAAGGGCCCGGCCACATTCCGCTGGATCAAATCGAGCTGCAGGTGAAAAAGGAAAACGAGCTCTGCTACGAGGCGCCCTTCTACACGCTCGGACCTCTGGTGACGGACATAGCTCCCGGTTACGACCACATCACCAGTGCGATCGGAGCGGCGATGATCGGTTGGCACGGCGCGTCGATGCT
>JASHRI010000123.1 GCA_030037435.1 Candidatus Acidiferrales bacterium
ATGGCCAAGATTCAGGGCTCGTGCTTCTCCACAAAATGCAGCAGGCCCTTGGCGGCGCCGACAACATCGCCGCGATCCAGGACCTCGATTGGACCGTCAGCGCGGACACCTTTGACCATGGTGGCAAGCCCATTGGGCGCGTGACAAAGAGAACTCGGTGGATCAGGCCGAACTATCTCCGATTAGACCAGAAGGGTCCGGGCGACACATATGTCTTGTACTTCGATGGCACGCGCGGGTGGGAAATCTTCCCGGACAAGCGCACTTTGGACCTTACCGGAGGTGAGCTGAAATTCGCTCAGAATTATCTTTTTGGCTTCATGTTGAATCTGTGGGTTGCGGATCGCACCGGAAAATTCACGATCACTTCTCCCGCTGCGGATGTCATACGCTTTTCCTCAAACGGCAAAACCTACGACATCACTCTGAACCCCGCCACGTGGCTGCCCGCACAGATACGCGAATGGACGCAGATCCAGGGTGTTCGCTTCCCGGCCCGGCAATGGAACTCGCACAAAGGCGACGGCTCAGCCGATATTAAAACCGAGAAGGTCAAATTCAATAGCGGTCTCGATCCGCGTAAACTTGCCGCCAAGCCCGGTGATCTAAATCCTGTCTTCGATCCTTAGCCGTTTTCCGTGTGCTAAAATCCCACTTCCATGGAACGCGCGGGAGAATTCCTCGGCAAAGCACTTCGCCGCCTCAATCGACCCGAAGCCGCGCTCGCTTGGCTCGAAAGCGCCTGGCCCACGGTCGTCGGTCAAGCGCTCGGTACCCACGCGCAACCGGTGCGCTGCCAGAACGGCCTCCTCGAACTCGCTGCCAGCAAAGCGTGGCAAAGGCAATTGCAAACCATGCAGCGTGAACTCTGCAGCCGCATCAATCAGGCCTGGGGTGGAACCCTCGTCCGCGAACTGAAATTCGTCGAGGCAAAGTCCGCCCGCGTCCCGCGCGAAGCCGACAACGCCCACACCCCGTTCATCCGCCGCCGCTCTTGATCCGCGATTTTACTACATGAAATTTTTCGTCTGACGTACGCCACGGCCCCGAAGGGGTATCGTCGAACCTCTCGATTTTGTGGCCATTGTTTCTCCTCCTCGTGCGCCACTCAGAACAGCGGCAGTCCCAGGCACGCCTTTCCGATGAAATCTTTCAGCACATCGCTCGACGGCGCCATCACCGCTGCCGCCTGCGCGTCGCGGAACATCCGTTCGAGCCCGCCCTTTCTCCCAAATGCCCATCCGCCCCCTAGCGTCATTGCCCGCGACACCACGCCCAAGCACGCCTCCGCGGCCTTCACCTTCACGCCCAGCACGTCCACCATCGCCGTCGGATCGCCCCCGAGTGCCTTGCGAATCGTTTCGTTCAGATATCCGCGCGCCGCGTTTAGCTCAATCGCCATCTCCGCCACCAGAAATTGAACCCGCGGAATCGAAGCCAGTGCCGCGCCGCCCGCATGTTCGTATTTCCGCGCACCCACGCGAGCCGTAATCGTCTGAAATGCCGCCGTCGCGATGCCAATGGAAATCGACGCCACTCCGATCTGAAAGGTTGGCAGCACCACCTCCAACATCGTCTGGAATCCGCTGCCTTCGGCGCCCACCCGCACATCGTCATTCACCGCCACGTTGCTGAGCGACATCGGCGCGCTAGCATTTCCTGCCAGGCCCAGCCCTTCAAAGCGCCCTTGCGCCGCAAATCCGTTTGCGCCCTTCGGTATCAGATACAAGTTCACGTCTGTGGGTCCCGATGCCCCTGCCCTGCGCGTGGACACTACGTAGCTGTCCGCTTCGCCTGCGCTTGTCACGAAACTCTTGCTCGCACTGAGTTCTGTCCCTGTCCCGTTGTTGCGAGCCTCGCTCACTGGCATATAGAAATGGCCGCCCGAGCCGGCTTCGCTGAACGCCAGCGTTCCAAAATGCTCGCCGCGCGCGGCCATCGGCAGCACCTGTTGCTTCATCGCCTCGCTGCCTTTGGCCGCGATCGTCGCCATCGCACAGTAATGCATCAGCACGACCATCGCGGTCGAAGCGCAATTCTGGCCCTGCGCCTCCAGTGCCCGCGACATTTCGGCCAAAGTTCCTCCCCAGCCGCCGTATTCCTTTGGCACCATCAGCCCCAGCACTCCTGCTTTTCCCAAATCCACCAGGTTCTCGCGCGGAAACCGCCGCGATTGATCTGTCTGGTCCGCCCGCGGTCCGAGCGTCTCCTTCGATATCCTTTCGTTGGCCGTCAACACTGCTTGAAGTTCCGCCATCGTTCCTCCAGATATTTGCGCGAATCGGCTGATTTGAAATGGCTCCGCGGACGCCGTGTCCGGCTGGTTTCAGCCCTTGGAGACTGCTTTCTTAGGAATCAAACGAGGAAGCGGCCGCCGGGCGCTGGCTAGGCAGACCTTCAAGTGAAACCGATTGGGGAAATGCGATGTGCCGAGGGCGCCGCATTGTGTTGACCGAGTAGGTCTCTCATCGTAGGAAGCAGTATCAACTAAACCCTCAAGCTCGACTCTACCGCTGCACGCCGGAGTATACGCGCGCCCCTTCGCCTTGCCAAGCTTGCCCACCGCCGGGCGGCTGACCCATCAGGCTAAGCTGCTCGGCGTCACGAGACACGTTTCAAGCTTGCCACAAATGTCCACAGCACACCGCCCTTGCATTCCCTCTCGTTTTCACTAACATTGCTACGATGAATTATCGTCGACAATTCGGATTGAGGGGGCGGGCGCCGGGAAACCCGAGGGCCGGGCGCGCTATTGGCAGCCGTGCTCTGCGCATTTCTATCCGAAACTCTAATTCGAATAGAATCGCTCGTAAGTTATTGAAAACAAACAATAGGGCTCCGTTCTATCCGAAACTCCGTTTCGGCGCTTCTGCCGCGTCCACGTGCCATGAAAATTAGCCGCGAAGACGTGTTGCGGGTGGCCGAGCTGGCTCATCTTGGTCTTTCTCCTGCCGAGGTTGAAACTTACCAGAAGCAGCTCGACGCAATCCTCAGCTATGTGGACAAGCTGAACGAGCTCGACGTGACCAACGTCGAACCGATGGCGCAGGTTTTATATTCTGCAGTTCAGCAAGGGCAATCCGACGAAAAGCATCCCGAACTGCGCGAGGACATCCTGCAGCCGTGCGATGTTGCAGACGCAGTTCTTGCTCAAGCGGTCGATGCTGGTAAGCCGTTCTTTCGCGTTCCCAAGGTGATCGACAGATGAGCGCCGCGACGGGTTGGACCGTTGCCTCCACGCGCGCCGCTCTCCAGGCCAAGAAAATCTCGGCGCGCGAGCTCGCGGCCGAATTCTATCAACGCATCGACCAGCGCAATTCCGAATTAAATGCGTATCTCACCCTGTCGCCCGAGCGCGCCTACGCCCAAGCGGATCGCATCGACGCCGCTATCGCACGCGGTGAAAATCTTCCGGCGCTCGCAGCCGTGCCCATGGCGATCAAGGATGTCATCAGCACTCGCGGCGTCCGCACCACTTGCGCCTCGAAGATCCTGGAATCCTACGTTCCTCCCTACGACGCGACTGCCGTCAACCGTCTCGAAGCAGCCGGCGCTCTGGTCTTGGGCAAGACGAACTGCGACGAGTTTGCGATGGGCGGATCGAACGAGAATTCGGCTTACGGGCCGGTCCGAAATCCCGCCGACCTTGGACGCGTGCCCGGAGGATCGAGCGGCGGGTCGGCTGCTGCCGTCGCGGCCGGCTTGGCAGTGGCGGCGTTGGGTACGGACACGGGCGGTTCAATTCGCCAGCCAGGATCTTTCTGCGGGATTCCCGGAATGATGCCGACCTACGGCCGCGTCTCTCGCTATGGCCTCGTTGCTTTCGCTTCGTCGCTCGACAAGATTGGTCCGTTTGCCACTACCATCGCCGATGCATCCGCGGTGATGTCTGTGATCGCCGGCCACGATGCGAATGACTCTACATCAGCCGCCGTTCCCGTTCCGAATTACGCCGCAGAGGCTGAGAAGCCTGTTCAGGGGTTGCGAATCGGAGTGCCGCAGAACTATTTCGGCGCAGGCCTCGATCCGGAAGTCCGAGATCGGGTCGAATCGGGAATCGCTCTACTCGAAAAGCTGGGCTGCCGCCGAATTCCACTTCAAATGCCGCATACGGATTATGCGATCGCGACCTACTACATCATCGCCACCGCCGAGGCGAGTTCCAATCTGGCGCGTTACGACGGTGTCCGCTACGGCCTGCGCGTTCCCGGCGGCACGCTCACCGAGATGTATCGAAATACGCGGGAAGGCGGCTTTGGGCCTGAGGTGAAGCGACGGATTATGCTCGGCACATATGCTCTTTCCGCCGGCTACTACGATGCCTACTATCTGCGCGCCCAAAAAGTCCGGGCCCTTATCGC
>JASHRI010000124.1 GCA_030037435.1 Candidatus Acidiferrales bacterium
AGCGCCGCAGGTGGACCGCAGGCCGTACCACATGCGAAAGAGCGTTTGGAAGCGCTGAGCGATACGGAGTCGGACGATTACACGCCGAATATTGTGGAAGATACCCAGAAAACGAGGATTTTCAAGGTGCAGGTTGCGGAAAAACCGGAGGAGCAGGCGAGCGCGGAATTCTTCATATTATTTTCCGCCGGGGGCAAGGTAGCAGGCGTGAAAATTTTGCGCGCCAGCGCCGGATTTCCGGGCGCGGAGGACGTGCTGAAATCGGTCAGATTCGACGTGACTTTCCCGGATGATGGACAAGAGAAAATCCTGCGCAGGGGAATGATCGACTGCGAGCCGGAGATTCCAGGTTGTACGATCGCACTGACTCCTCCGGCTTACGTTCGTACATTGAACTAGCGCCGGACGGGACGCTAGTGGGCGCGGGCGTCGAGAGACTCGAACTCTGAGACCGGCACGGCGGCGGTGACGTAAGTTTGCGAGATTCGGTCCTGCCAGGTGAAGCGGTCCTCGTCCCACAACGCCCAGAGAAACCCCAGCAGCAGCGCGGCACCGGAAAGCAGATAGCCGAAGCTGCGCCAGAGTAGCTGGCTCGTGTCGGGCAAGCTGCCATCGAGGCGAACGATGGTCAGTCCCCGGAGCTGCATGCCGGGCGTCGAGCCGGCCAGTGTGGTGAAAAGCGATACGTAAAGGGCGTAAAACAAGTAGGCCACCACGAGATATACGATCGCATCGATTTTCCCGGCCACGATCTCGCCTCCCAGCGAGCGAAACAGCCCCAAGAATCCGGCACAGGTGAAGCCAAGAAAAGTCAGGTCGATCAGGGCGGCCCAGCGGCGTTCGGCGAGCGTTGCCACCGGAACCAAGGCTGTCTGCGGATGCGCACGGTCGGCCGACATGCTGGAGAAATCGAGTTCGGGTTGAATGCGAATTTCCACCCGCTCCGTCTTGCGCGAGCGTGCTGCGGAACGTGCACGGAGCTCGGCCGCGCTAGGTCCAAGCTGCCGCTCGCGAAAATCGTCATCAAGCAGCGACACTTCCTGAAAAGGCAGCCCCGATTGGGGATCGCTTGGCCGCGGGCGGCCTCGCCGCGCGCGGTATTGTTCCAGGCGACGCGCAACTTCGCCCCGCCAGTCGGATTCTTTTGCAGAGGAAACCGCCGGGGCAGAATGCGCGCCGGCTGCTACAGGTTCGAGAATTTGATTCTTGTCGGAAGCCTCGAATTCACAGAAAGAGCAACCTTCCGTGTCGTCGAGCAGAAGAGCGCCACACTTCGAGCAGATTCGTATCACCGGTCCGTTTTGCGCTGCGGAAGTTCCAGTGACGGAACTTCTGCATCATAGCACGGTGCGGGAGAGAGCGGAGGTAGCTACGTCAGCGCATTGTCACATATATGTTACGGTGACGGCCGTATGGTAACCCCCAGGGTCGCTAATTGCGGGGGTCGAAGGCGCATGTTAGGCTCGGCATTCGCTTCACGCGCCCTTGGAATCTGCCGGTCGATGCTGAACCCAACCCGTGCGCCACGTGTCCGCAAACTCGCTCGCTTAGTGGCGCTGCTGGCGATTTCGCTCGCCCTGCCATTTGTAGCGCGATGCCAGGAAAGCCAGTCCACGCGCCGCGCCGTCGGCTCTTCGCTCGCTGCGGGAGGCGAGGCTACCCTCGAAGCCGACCAGCAGCGGCAGGTCGGCAAAATCTACTACGCGGATGGCCACGTCGACATGACCTATCAAGGCGCGCGATTGCGCGCAGACCACGTCGAATACGATAGCGAGAAGCAGGTGGTCACGGCGCACGGCAATGTACAGCTGGACTACATGACGCAGCATTTGGAGGCCGACGACGCGCGCTACGAACTGAAAACCGGCCGCGGAGTGTTTCATCACGTGCGAGGCACATTTGTGGTGCAACGCAGGCCGTCGCCGACGCTCCTCGTCAGTCCTAATCCGCTTTATTTCGAGGCCGAAGAAGCCGACCGCATCGACGAAAACACCTATCATATTCGCGGGGCGTGGCTCACGGTGTGTGATCCGAACCGACCAGTCTGGAAATTTTATGCGCCGACGGCTACGGTAAGGCTGCAAAAGTCGGTGCATCTGCAGAATGGCAATTTTCGAGTATTTCGGGTTCCGATCCTGTATTTGCCGTATGCCACACTGCCTGCGGAAAAACGGCGCGATTCGGGATTCTTGGTGCCCATTGCAGGACACACCTCGCAAAAAGGCACAGTGCTCGGCGATCAGTTCTATTGGGCTCCGCTGGACTGGCTCGACACGACGCTGGGAGCCGCGTATTACAGCGCGCGAGGATGGAGCCAGCGCGGCGAATTGCGCATTCGGCCGTGGCAGGACACGCGGCTGGACGCCAGCTATTACGGCGTAATCGACCGCGGCCTTGAGCAAGTCGACGCTCCGCCGATCAAGCAAGGCGGCCATGAGGCCAAGCTGCTGTTCACTTCGCTACTGCCCGGTGGCTGGCGAGCGGTGGCGGATCTCGATCAGCTTACTTCGCTTACGTTTCGGCTGGCATGGTCGGAAACTTATACGGAGGCGGTGGACTCCGAAGTGCGCAACACCGCCTTTCTGACAAATAACTTCGACGGTTTCAGTGTGAATTTCGCGGCGATCAGTTACCGCAATTATCTGAGCGCCACGCCGGAGACCTCGATCGTGCTTCGAAGCGCTCCAGAAGCGCGATTCGGTTCGGTGGATCAAACACCGTTCCACTGGCTGCCGGTTTATTTTTCCTTCGACGCGTTCACCGGCGCGGTGCACCGCGAGGAAAATATAACGCCCTTTGCGACGCCAAACTTTGTGGAACGTAGCGAACTAGCGCCGACGGTGACCATGCCATTGCACTTTGGCCCTTGGCTGGACATTGCCCCGAGCTTCACATTTCGTTCCACCTACTACGGCGGACAAATGCTGAATGGCGCCTTTGTGGATCAGGCATTCGTGCGAAATACCGAGGAATTCTCGGTTGATATTCGCTTGCCGGTGATCGAGCGCGTTTGGGACGATGGCGACACGAAATGGAAGCACGTGATCGAACCCACCATCACCTACAGCTATGTGAACGGCGTGAACGACTTCGGCAGATTCGTTCGCTTCGATGAGGATGAGACGCTGACCGATACCAACGAGATCGAGTATGGCATCACGCAGAGACTCTTCCGGCGGACGAGCGACGGTGGTGGAGAGGAATTCGCCAGCTGGACCCTTGCGCAGAAGTACTTCTTCGATCCGACGTTCGGCGGCGCGCTCGTGCCTGGCCAGCCGAACGTGTTCCAGACGCTGGACGCGCTAACTCCCTTCGCGTTTGCCGATGTGGCCCGGCATCTTTCGCCCATCGTCAGCGACCTGCGGGTCGAGCCGGGCAAGCGGTACGACACGCAATTCATCGTCAACTACGATCCGAACCGCAATCGGTTAACGGCTATCGGCGAGTTGTTCAAGCTGAAGCCCTACAAGGCATCGTTCCTGACCCTGGCACATTTCTCGGTTCTGAACCTGCCGCTGAATCCTTCGCCGCCTCCGCCCAATTTCGAGCAGCGCTCGAATCAGATACGCGCGCTGGCTGGCTGGGGAGACCTGAACCATCCAGGCTGGAACTTTACACTCGGCGCGAGCTACGATTTTTCTCAGGCTGTCTTCCAAAACCAACTTGTCGAGTTGACGTACAACGGCTCCTGTTGCGGGCTCGGCGTCGAGTACCGGCGATTCTCCTTCGGCACGATCCGCAATGAGAATCAGTACAGCGTGGTGTTTCGCATAGCGAATCTTGGCTCGGCCGGAAATATGCGAAGGCAGGAAAAGATTTTCTAGGGAAGGCGCATGGCATCTCATTCGCAGGATGAACTGGTGCTTCTGACGATCGAACAGGCCGCGCGGCTGTTGCGGAAAAAGGAGATTTCCCCCGTTGAGCTAGTGGAGGCTTCCCTGGCGCGAATCGAGCGCTGGAATCCCGCGCTCAATGTTTTCCTCACGGTGGTTGCGGAGCCGGCCCGCCGCCAAGCGCGTGCGGCGGAACGGGAGCTGCGCCGCGGTAAGTCGAAAGGGCCCCTGCATGGCATACCGATTTCACTGAAGGACAACTTTTGGACGCGGGGCATTCGTACAACTGCCGGATCGAAGATTCTTGGGGACTTCGTGCCGCAGGCCGACGGCGAGGTGGCAGCACGGCTCGCGGCCGCCGGTGCCATCCTGCTGGGCAAAACCAATATGCACGAGTTCGCTTACGGCATTACGAGCGAGAATCCACACTATGGTCCGGTCCACAATCCCTGGCTGCGCGACCGGATTTCCGGCGGATCGAGTGGTGGAGCAGCCGTGGCAGTAGCGACCGGCATGAGCTTCGCCTCTGTCGGCACGGATACAGGCGGATCGATTCGAGTCCCGTCGGCTTTGTGCGGCGTGGTGGGATTGAAGCCAACCTACGGGATGGTGAGTCTGTTCGGCGTGGTGCCGCTCTCGGCCAGCTTCGATCATGCCGGGCCGATCGCCCGCAGCGTGACCGACGCCTGCATCATGTTCGAAGCAATCGCCGAAAAGTACCCCAAAGACCAGAAGCCACCGGATTACCGGAAACTTCGTCAGAATCGCCCGCGGAGGATTCGGCTGGGTTGGCCGGCGAACTTCTTCTTCGAACGGCTCGACAGCGAGGTGCGGCGGCTGGTGGAAGCGGCAGCGAAGACGCTGGCGACTTCGACCGGCGCGCGCGTGGTGGAATTGCCGCTGCCGCGCACGGCAGACTCTGTCGACGACGGCACGAACCTGATCGTCGCGGAAGCGAATCATTACCACGAGTCTCAGGGGTACTATCCGGCGCGTGCGGCGGAATACGGCGAGGACGTTCGAGGTCACTTGGAATGGGGGCACCAACTGTCTGCCGTCCGTTACCTACAGGGAATCGAGAAGAGACGTGCGCTCGAGGACGAGTTTGCCGCTGCATTCGAGCGTGTAGACGTCATCGTGGCTCCCACGTCGCCCATTCCCGCGCCTTCGATTGGCACAAACGACGTGCGCGTCGCGGGTGCGCGCGAAACTACGGTCCGTGCGGAGCTCTTGCGAATGACGCGTCCCGCAAATCTGACTGGATTCCCTGCAATCTCGGTTCCCTGTGGTTTCACTCGCCAAGGGCTCCCCGTGGGCCTGCAACTGATTGGTCCGCGCTGGGGCGAAGCCAAACTTCTCTCATTGGCGTTGGCCTACGAAGAAGTCACCGAATGGCACAGAAGCCATCCGCAGTTGGCTTGAGACGCCTCTCGCGATCTGCCCCGCGTCAGTCAGCAATCAGTGATGCGAAGTCGGGGAGTATCGACCAGAGCACTGTCCAAACGTACAGGCCGCTAACTGATAGAACCCAAGTCCGGCTATTACAGAACTATTACAGAGCCCCGCATGCGATCCTGTTAGCCTGAGATCGTAGCCAGTAGCAAATAGCCCAGAAATTCCAGAGGCCCATGACAATTCAATTGGACGATCTTGCCAAGAAAGCTGCCGCGGACGACGAAATCAACTGGGTTACTGCCAGCTTCATGTTCCTTTTCCACGCAGGCGCGATTGCCGCCTTGTTCTTTTTCAGCTGGAAGGTTCTTATCCTCGCGGTCTTTCTGAACTGGGTCGCCGGCAGCCTGGGAATCGGCATGGGCTACCACCGGCTTCTGACGCATCGCGGCTACAAGACGCCCAAATGGGTGGAGTATTTCCTCACGCTCTGCGCGACGCTGGCGCTGGAGGGCGGACCGATCTTCTGGGTGGCCACGCATCGTATCCATCATCAGCACTCCGATAAGGAGGGCGATCCACACTCACCGATCGAAGGCAAGTGGTGGTCGCATATGGGCTGGATTCTTGTGGGCAAGTCGATGCATCACGACACGACCACGCTTTCGCACTACGTTCCTGACCTGGCAAAAGACGAGTTTCATGTGTGGATCACCAAATACCACTACGTGCCGATGATCGTCTTAGGAATTGCACTGCTCGCGATCGGCGGGCTTCCGTTTTTGTTGTGGGGCGTTTTCCTGCGCACCGTGCTGGGCCTGCACTCCACCTGGCTGGTAAATTCGGCCACGCATTCGTGGGGTTCGCGTCGATTCAAAACGCGCGATCTTTCCACCAACAGCTGGTGGGTCGCCCTCCTGGCCTGGGGCGAAGGATGGCACAACAATCATCACGCTCATCCGGTTTCCGCGCGCCACGGCCTCGCTTGGTACGAGGTCGACGTCAATTGGTATGGTATCTGGCTGCTGAAAAAGCTCGGACTCGCGCGAGACGTTTATTGCGCCAAGCTTCCATCGAAGCACGCCGTTCCCGAGCCGGCGCAGGTGCTTGCCATCCGCGAGACCGAAAGCGATCTGGTTTCGGTGTAAAAGAATCTCATTCAGGATTTTTATCGGTAGCAAAGCACGCCGCCTGGCGTGATCCGCGTCCCAACGTCCGCTTCCTAACATCGGGCGGGAAATCCGCGCCCGCTCCGCTGTACAATCGACACACTAGCTATGCGAATGCGAATCATCAGCCGCCGGAAAACCATGGCGTTTTTCGTGATCCTGGGCATCTGCCTGGTCGCTGCGGCGGTGATGCTTACCGGGAGCTGGATCATTCTCAACTGGCGCGAACGCGTGTGGCTTTTCTTTGGCGTTTTGTTCTTCCTGGCGATCATCACCGGCCTGATTCTCAATACGATTTTCCTGGTGCGTGAAATCCGGCGAAACGAACAGCACGACAGCTTCATTAACGCAGTCACTCACGAACTGAAAACTCCGATCACTTCCATCCGGCTCTATCTCGAAACCTTGCAGCGGCGAGACGTGGACGAATCGCAGCGCCAGCAATTTTACAGGTTGATGCTCGACGATTCCGACCGCCTGCTCGGCACAGTGGAACAGGTGCTCAAGGCCGGCGCGGTTCGCTATAAGCGGGCCGCTCGAAGCACCACAGAGCTCGACTTCGGCAGTCTGGTCCGCGAGTGCATGGAACTGGCGCGAGTGCGCCATCATCTCGATCCCGCGGCGATGCGCTGGCAGGATCCGGCGGGGTTCAATGGCACGGAAGTGAAAGTCTCGGGAGATCCAGACGAGCTCCGCACCGCCGTTTCGAACATCCTCGACAACGCCGTGAAATATTCAGGCAGCCATATTGACGTTTCCGTCCAGCTGGAAATGCCGACGGAGGACAAGCGCGTCGCCTTGCGTGTGCGAGATCGCGGCATCGGCATTCCGGCGCATGAATTGAAGCGCGTTTTCAAACGCTTTTATCGCGTGCGGGGTAGGACGCTCGCGCAAATCAAGGGAACGGGATTGGGCCTGTTCATCGTGCGCTCAATTGCGCGTGCGCATGGCGGCCGCGTTTTCGCGGAAAGCGGCGGCGAGACTTCCGGCACAACGATCACGTTCGAATTGCCGCGGGTGGCGCCATGAGCCACGTGCTGGTGGTCGAAGACGAAGTGCACCTGGCCGAAGGACTACGCTTCAATTTGGAAGCCGAAGGTCACTCGGTCGAAGTCTCCGGCGATGGTGAAGCCGCCGCAGAGCGGTTGATTGGCACTGCGGAAAAATTCGACGCCGTGGTGCTCGACGTTATGCTTCCCGGCATGGACGGGTTTTCGGTGGTATCCGCGCTGCGCAAGGCGAAAAACTACGTCCCAGTGCTTATATTGACCGCACGCAGCCGTCCCGAAGATGTGCTCACCGGTTTCGCGGCTGGCGCGGACGATTACCTGCCCAAGCCCTTCGAGCTTCCGATTTTCCTGGCGCGACTGCAAGGCTTGCTGCGGCGCAGTGCGTGGCACGCGGGCGCGGAACACCCCGCAAAGAAACCGATTGAGGCCGCAAAGGCCGGTACGGAATCCGCTCCGCCGATCGACGCGAGGTCCGATAGCGAGGTCTACACCTTTCACGGAAAAACGCTCGATTTCGAAACGCTGGAGCTCCGTTCCGGCGAGAGCACCATCCAGCTTACGTTGATGGAAGCACGCCTGCTGCGCCATTTGATTCGAAATGCGGGGCGAACCGTTTCGCGCAAGTCGATCCTGGAAGACGTCTGGGGCCTTCGCGAAGATACGGATACGCGCGCGATCGACAATTTCATTGTCCGCCTCCGGCGCTACGTCGAAGACAATCCCGCCAAGCCAGAGCGTTTACTCACCGTGCGCGGGGTCGGCTATCGATTCGCGGCGTAGGCCAGCTCATCACCTATTTCTTACGAAAAACGTGGGTCTTCACATCCGGCCAGAATTCTTCGAACGCGTTGCTGGCCATGCGTGCTGCAAAACCGTCGCCCGTTCTCAAAATCGCGTCGTGAACGTTGGCTTCGCTGTGCACGCGCCAGGTGTTTGACAGGAAGTTATTTCCCGGGACCGCGATATAGCGTGCGTAGGCCGGAGCGAAATTACCATCGCGATGCCGCGCCAGAAAGGTTTGCGCCACCACGCTGCGCACGCGCCTGCCGAATGATTTCCGCGGCTCGCGAAAATAGCGCGGGTCCTCGCCCCACAGTGCCCCAACCGTTGCCTCCATCGCGTTTCCGGTGGAAACGCCCGTAAGGCGCATACCGAATCGGTCGGCAAAGCCACCCCAGCTGGGACCATATTCCTTAGGCCGATCAAGCGCAGTTCCGAAGGCCGAACTGATCGTGCCGCCCGCAAGGTGCGATGGCCCGATTGTATAGGTGATGAACCAGCGCAGGCGCTGGCGGGCGTTGATCGGGACGTAAGGTGCTAGCTCGGTTTCGTGCTTCAGAGGAGTCAGCAGCGACGGCTTCTGCTCCTGCGGCTGAGAACTCTGTTGAGGAGCTGCGGAGCTAGAGGTGCTCTGCGTGGGTGTCTGGGAGCTGGGCAACACATCAGCCGGCAGCTGCGAGGTCTGTGCCCGCACTGCCCCGGTCGCTGAGAAAGCAATGGCTAATAGGATCGCGCAGATCACTGATCGTCGCCGGTGGGAAGTGGCAATTGCTGGCCGCCGTTCTGACGAGAGGTTCGTACAGGGCGCCTCAAGAAAACTGCTGTGGGCGGCGAGTGTCTCAGTCCCTTGTTTTACGTAACTTGCAGGCATTTCAGTTTTCGTCGTGTCTTTGCGTCCAGCAACCGGCACAACCTCGGAACCCGGACCGCCATCCATCAGAGCTATGTTAGGAATCGGACGAGGAAACGCAATGGGTCAAAGTCCCGCCTTCGGGCTAGGGGATTGAGGCCTGGTGCCATGCAGGAGATGCGCGTGACAATGGGGTCACCCAGGGCTAAAGTGGGAATCCGGACCTAGGAGGTTGAATATGGACAAGCTGCGTGAGAGCAATCGCGAAAGACGACTGGCATTTTGGATACTGGCGTGGACGCTTTTGGGCACGCTCGGCGCGTGCGCGCTGGGACTAATGCTGCTGCGAGTTCTCTAGCGCCGGATCGGCACCGGTAGTAGGGTCAATCACCCCGTAGGAAATCTCAATTCCCTCCCCCGAAAATGTGTGAACACCATAAGCATGCAGCGCCATTCGGCGCCTCAAAATACTTTGGTGACTACTTCCAGGGCGTGGGCATGTGGTAAGGCACAGTATCGATCACTGCTTCGATCTGCCGAATCTTCGCATCCTGAACCTTGAACAGTTCGAGCATCACAAAGGAAAACGGCCGGTCGAAGGGCGGCCTGGTATGGTAGGTGGTGCCATCGACCAGCTTGAATGAGTTCTCGACTCCGGCATGATCGAAGAATGCGCTGACCAAAACCAACCCTTTCTGCTGATCGACCACGACGAAGCGGCGGTCGCGACAGCGCGTGACGAAGCGTAGCAAGCCGGTCTTAAGTTGCGCCTCGCACCCCATCTTGGGCACGCCTGTGGCATTCGGATTGTTCGCTGTGATCATTCCGTTTTCGACGCGTTGGCAGTTTTCGTCAAACGGCGCATAGATCTTTCCGGTGTTTTGCTGGATCGTATCGAAATAGGAGTTGGCGATTTCGATCAGCTTCTGTCGCGAGAGGCGCTCGTTTTCCGGAACATCCTCGTAGAAGACCGGCTTCTCTTTCAGGCCCGGCGCATCCGCGATGTTGTTATTGGCGTTTTCGGGACGATCCACAAGCACTTCGATTTCCGTCACCTTGCCTTTGAGGACTTTCAGTCGCGCGCCCAAAATTCCAGGATGCTTGTCTTCGGTAACGATGCCGTAATATCCCACCTCGCCAGCTTCCGGATCGTCCATGTAGATCTTATAGCTTCCGATGCCATCGGCCGTGGCCCACAGGCCGTCGCCGAGCTGCAGCACGACATTGTTTTCCGTGTACTTCACATTGGCCGAATGCGGCAATTTCGAGGGATCATGCGCTACAAGGGCATCGAGAAATTTGTCCATGAAGCCGTTTAGGCAAGTTCGATCACAAGAGCTTGAAGCGGCTGCGGCAGGAACGGCCGGCGCAGCAGCCGTCCCGCTCGAAAAAACAAATAACGTGGCGAACGCTATAAGCGCGGCCGCCGAGACCATAAATCCAAATTTGCGCATAATTCCTCCCTCAATGAATGCGATGCGTGCGCGAAAATCTATAGCAGAACAAGCGGGGTGTCGCAACCGCATCGATTTGAGGGCGTTTCAGGGCGAGACGCAACTAGGCTGCGCGGGACCCAGGATTCCAGTCCGCACTGCCGGATCGCCGTAGACCTACGTGAAAACTCCAATGTCGACCCGGCCTTGTTTCCGCGTGGTTTCCACAGCTACTTTGCCGTGTCGTCTGCGCACCACCACATCCACGGCGGCATCGCGGACCGTAAGGCTTTCGATCACAATTTCGTCGAGGCCTTCGGGCAAATGCGGATTGACGAAATGAAGCTGCGCGTCTTTTCCGCGGACTTTGACGCCCAAGGCGGCGCGCAGGAGCAAGAATGCTGCACCTGCCGACCAAGCTTGCGGCGAGCAGGCCACAGGGTAC
>JASHRI010000125.1 GCA_030037435.1 Candidatus Acidiferrales bacterium
CCCCTGCTGCCGCGGCCGATCCATCCGAGCCCGCGCAGCAGAACAAGAAAAGGCCAGCTTTGGACGAACGCGTAGCCAAACGTAGTAAGCGCTGTGGCCACGTAACCCACGATGCCTGTGGGTTTGCGCCAGCGCGGACGATCCGCGATCCAACCGCCTGCAAGTTTTGCAAAGCTCGAAAGTCCGTCGGAAACACCCTCGATCACACCTAGCGCAACCGCCGGAGCGCCAAGGCTCGCAAGAAATGCCGGAAGAATCGCCGTGGCTGCTTCGTGGCCCCAGTCGGAAAAAAGACTTGCGAGACCGATACCTAGCACGGGCTGTGAGAGCCATTGAGTTCGGCGCGCAGTCGGAGGCGCAGGATCAGTCATGGTGCGCAGCTTCCTTTTCGTCGCTCAAGCTCCTACATTGACAGCGAATCAGACGCGTTGCCGGTAGCCATTCTATCGGAGCCTAAGGAAAGTCCTCGGTCGGATTTACGCGCATCAGCGGATAGGGGCCGGCTTCGCCGGTGTCTAGTCTTCGAATAAGACTCGGAAAGGCGCCGGCAATTTTTTCGGTCGCATTGGCGTGAACGGACTCATCGAAAGCGTCCAGACGCAGTAGAATCCAGCCTCCGGTGCATGAGGGCTGGTCGCCGCAAGGAGCGGCGCGCGATGGAGGCAAATGCGGGCGGTGGTTCAACGAGTAAGCCGTGCGAGCGTGTTGGTCGACGGCAGGATCACCGGCGAAATCGGAGCCGGTCTCGCGGTGCTGATCGCCGTCGGCCGCGACGACAGCGCAGCGACTGCCGCTGCGATGGCCGATAAGATTGTCCAACTCCGAATCTTCAATGATGAAAATGGCAAAATGAATCGCTCGCTGGTCGATGTGCAGGGCTCGGTCCTTGCGGTATCGCAATTCACGCTTTATGGCGATGCACGCGGCCAGAGGCGGCCGAGTTTCCTTCAAGCAGCCGGCGCCGAGCAAGGAAAAGCCCTGTACGAAGAGTTTGTGCAGGCCCTCAGGACGCTTGGCGTGAATGTCGAAACCGGAGTATTTCAAGCGCACATGTCGCTAGAACTTGTAAATGACGGCCCGGTGACGATCCTGCTCGATTCCGACAAAACGTTTTGAAGGATATAACGTCTCTAATATCGCGCGATAGTGCGGCAGACCGGTTCTGCGCCATCGCCGGGAGCAATCCCATGAACGAAACCAATCGAATCCTCGATCAAATGGACCGCGCCTATTCCGGCGACGCGTGGCACGGCCCGCCGCTGATGCAATTGCTTGCGGGAGTTTCGGCAGACGACGCATCGGCGCATCCGATTACCGGCGCACACTCGATTTGGGAATTGGTGCATCATCTCACCTCGTGGAAGGCAATTTCGCAGCGTCGCTTGCTGGGCGAGCCGGTCAAAGTTATCACCGAGCTTGATTGGCCGCCTGTGCGCGATACGAGCGATGCAGCTTGGCAGCGCGCGCTCGAAAAGCTATCCGAAAACCACGCGGGTTTTCGAAACGTCGCTGCAGGATTCGCCGAAGATCAGCTGCAGGAAAAGGTCCCGGGCCCGGATTACACGCGTTATCAGGTTTTGCACGGAATGATTCAACATGATCTCTACCACGCGGGTCAGATTGCCATCTTGAAGAAAGCGTTAGGCCGGTAAGCTCAGCTCAATTTGTTGATTCCATCACAAGGGCTGGTGCGATAGTATGCGTGCGGCAAATTTTTCGCTCAGTGGCTAGCCGTGCGCGCCGAAAACCGGGTGGGCGCGTGGCGTTTGACAGGAGGAACTCGATTCATGCGCACGCGAGGAACGATCTTGGCCGTCGCTTTCATTCTGGCGGGAATGTTGGCGCCCGTGGGGATGGCGCAGAACTCCGCGGCCGATTGGCCGATGTATCGACACGATGTGGAGGGCTCCGGCTATTCGCCGCTGAAACAGATCGACACGAGCAACGTGGCGAACCTGACGCAGGCGTGGACCTATCGATTGTCAGAGCATGGATTTTTCGAAATCACGCCGATTGTCGTGAAGGGAGTGATGTATGCTCCCGCGGGCCAGCGCGTCGTGGCCCTGGATGCGGACACCGGAAAGGAAATTTGGAGTTACAGCTTCAAGGGTGCGCAAGCCTCCACGCGAGGCGTTGCGTACTGGGAAGGGGATAAGAAGGACCCGCCGCGAATCATCTTCACCACATTCGACCGCAGAGTGATCGCCCTCGACGCCGCCACGGGTAAGCCCGTACCGAGCTTCGGCACCGACGGAGTGGTGCAGCTCGAAGTCGGCTACACTGGCGTGCCCACGATCTACAAAGACATCGTCCTGCTGGGGGCGAGCGTCGGCGAACTGCCGCAAGGGCCTCCGGGAGATACGCGCGCGCTCGACGCACGAACGGGCAAGCTGCTGTGGGACTTTCACACCGTGGCTCAACCGGGTGAAGTTGGCCACGACACGTGGTTGAACGATGGCTGGAAACAGCGCTCGGGTACGAACATCTGGGGCTGGTATATGACCGTCGACCCGAAGAAGGATTTGGTCTACATGCCGATCGGCGGGCCTTCTCCGAACTACTACGGGGGCGACCGGCCTGGGAACAATCTGTTCGGCAACTCGGTCGTAGCGGTTGACGTCAAGACCGGCAAGTTGAAATGGTATTTCCAGACGATCCACCATGATCTTTGGGACCAGGATCTCCCGCCTGGCCCTGCTCTCATCGACATCAAGCAGAATGGCAAGACGATCCCCGCAATCATCGTGGTCGGTAAAGCAGCATGGATGTACATCTTGAACCGTGACACCGGGAAGCCGGTGTTTGGAGTCGAGGAGCGACCCGTGGCCAAGGGCGATGTGCCCGGCGAGTGGTATTCACCCACTCAGCCATTCCCGCTGAAGCCGCCGCCGCTTGCTCGTACAAGTTACAAGCCCGAGGACATGGTCACGGCCGACGATACCACTCCAGAACACGCGGCAGCCTGCAAGGCCCTGGAGGAGAAATCCGGTGGGCTTTACAACGCCGGGCCGTTCACTGGGTGGCTTTTCCACGAAGATGGCACGCCGCCGAAAACCACAATTCAGTTCCCAGGCGGCACTGGCGGCGTCAATTGGGGCGGAGCGGCGACGGATCCGGAAGATGGATACGTCTTCGTCCATACGCACGACGTCTCCCTGATGGGCTGGATCGAAAAGAAAAAGCCGGGATTGAATTATGGACGTGGTACGGAGGGTTCGACGCAGCCGTACGACCGCGCCAGCGTCAACGGTCCCGGCCCCTACTCCGGTTTCGCTATCAACATGAAAGACAAGGATGGCAAACCGCTTGGAAGCTGGCCATGCCAGAAACCGCCGTGGGGACGCTTGATCGCCGTCAACGCCAATACCGGCGACATCGCCTGGGAAAAAACCGTTGGTATCACCGAGGGATTGCCGCCCGACAAGCAGAATACCGGCAATGGCGGCAGCGCCGGTCCTATCGCCACCGCGGGCGGGTTGGTGTTCGACGCATCGACCACCGACAGCCGCATTCGCGCATTCAATTCGAAAACCGGCGAACAATTGTGGGTTGCTGGGATCGATCGTGACGGGAACGCTGATCCAATGACCTACGAAGGGAAAGACGGCAAGCAGTACGTGGCAATTGTCGCGACGGATACCATTCACGTGTTCGCTTTGCCGTAGACGGAAACTCAAGCCGGAGCCGCTCTGCCGATTGCGCAGGGCGGCTTCGGCCCCTCGCGACAGCTAGAATCCTCCTCCGCCGCCGCCGCCGAAACCTCCGCCCGCGCCGCCACCACCGCCAAAACCTGAAATGCCCGAACTGCTTCGCGGAGCCGAAGCCATCACGCTGCCTGCTTGCATCGACATCAGGCTCAGATCGTTCACCAAAAGATACGGCATGAATCCCGCGCCGTAATTGCCTTGGTACCACGAGGGCGGCTGCATGGAGATTCCAGAAAACGCCTGCACCCATTTTTTCTCCACGTGCAGCGCCATGGCATAAGGCAAAAATTTTTCAAACGTCTCGGGTGCGTTTTCAAGGCGAGCGATCCGGTCTTTTTCCACGCGGCCCAGAAAATCTTCGAAGCCGAGAACTTTGGCAAAAGTTTTCGCGCCGGTGGCCGTACGCGCGGTCATGAACCAACCGAAGATGCAAATGATCGCGGCCGTGACGATGGCGGTAATTACCCAGGTAAATGACGCGATCCCAGTTGTGCGCGAGAGCCAACCGGAACCTGCAAACAGCAGAAATCCGATCACCAAGCCGGCGCCAATGTACGTTTGGCGCACCGAATCGGGGCGATGCAGGTAATAGCCGTCGCCGACGAGGGCATCGAAGATGGAGCTGCGAATGCCGGGAAGATGCGTATAGAAATGATTCTGCAGGCTTGAAAGCGCGACGGCCGGTTCCATTCCACCCGCCGATGACGCCGCGGTCGGAATCATCGACGAGTAGTTTTCAGCGCCAGGCGGCACCAGCGTCGATGGCGCCCCGCCCAACGGCTGTTGAAGTGCATCAAAAGTCGACTGGGTCAGATCGTCCACGGAGAAAATCGCGCTCAGCATCTCCGTTTCATGTGGCCTGAGCCCGGACCACTGCGCGGGCGGCTTTTTCAGGTGGAATACGTAGTCGTTATGGTGGCTGAGGCCGAGCATGCTATTCGATTGTTTCTGCTCGATGGTCAAGTAGCCTTTCACGGCCAGATCGACGATCGTAGCCGTGATGTCGCGCATCGCGGCATCGTTGTCCACCAGTGTGCCGCATTCGGCGGGCGTCAGGTTGTCGGGAGGCTGATATTGCACGGTGATCGAATCGCGTTCGGGATCGCGTCCTCGAGTCCACCAGAGCCAGAGCATCACGAAAAACACGATGATCGGCAGAAACAACGGCCAGTTGCTTCGCAGAGCGAGCCATATCCGCGCCCCCAGGCTCGGCTCGTGCACAAGCCCCTTGTCCCACCCCACAACCGCAGTCAGGCCCTCATGGTAGCCAAGTGGTGAAGTGGTCGCGATATCGACTACATTATCTTTGGTTGACACTTGTGCATCTTCCGCGCGTGAGCCGAACACTCCCGTATAGGCGATGGCATGGAGTCCGGTAACGCCGCTCGGCAATTCGATCTCCGCGCTCGCAGCCTCGATGCGCGCGTCCCATTCGTTGCCGGTCACATTCCAATACAGCTCGTCGTGATCCTCGAAAAAGCGGAGAGCATCGAGCACCCGGTACCTGAAAATAATTGTGTGCGTCGAGTTGTCGGCGTCCGGCACGTAGATTTTGAACTTGTCGTCGCGGCCCTGGCGGCTTTGCTCCCATTTCAACGGATTGGCGTTGTCGTCCGTTGCGGAGAGTGGTTCTAGAAAGAGTGTGTAATTGGTGCCTTCCGGGGTCACGTATTCGACTGGAATCGTGCGATACAGCCCATGCCAACCGCTGCCGATAAACTGCGCTTCGATCGTTTCGTAGACGTCGATCGTACCGTTGGCATTAACGGTCACGCGCGCGTCGAAGTGGCGGATTACCACTTCACGCGCGGAAAGAGGGAGTGCGACCGCGAGCAGGCACAGAAAAACGAGCAGACAGCGCCGCGCGAAGGTCATCGCGATTGCCTAAGAAGCGCTGCCGAAGCTGACCTTGGGTACTTCGCGCTCGGCGGGCGCGCTGATCTCGAAAAATTCGCGCGGCTTGAAATTGAACATGCCGGCGATCACGTTGGATGGAAATTGAGCGATCTTGGTGTTGAAGTCGCGCACCACGGCGTTGTAATAGCGCCGAGCGTTCTGCACGCTGTCTTCAATTTGGTTCAGGGTCTGCTGCAATTGATTGAAGCTCTCCACGGCACGGAGCTGCGGATAGGCCTCCGCCAAAGCGAATACTTGGCGCAGCGCCGAGGCGAGCATGCCTTCCGCGCCACCCTTGGCCGCCGGGCCCTGGGCCGACATTGCCTGATTGCGCGCCGCCACCACTCCCTCAAGCGTTTCCTTCTCGTGGCCCGCGTAGCCCTTTACTGTTTCCACCAAATTCGGAATCAGATCGTAGCGACGCTTGAGTTGCACATCGATGTCCGACCAAGCGTTGTCGCATTGTATCTTCAGACGGACCAGCCCGTTGTAAATGACAATGAACAGGATCACCAGCACCGCAATGATGATCAGAGCTATCAGCATTCCGAGCCTCCACACCTGGCCGCCGCACGGCCGGTTCGATGGGATTTTCAGCTAGCATACGGCTGGCCCGCGCCCATGTAAAGCGAGCCGCCGCACACTCGTATTACGCAGCCGGCAGCCGCGAAGTTACGGCCGATCACACCACTGCGCAACTAGCACAATAGGAAGTCGTGACTAGGGGATACTGGACGCGAATTTTAGTGGATGCCGAGCTTTTCAATAATGCGCAGGACGTCCGCGGCTGAAACATCGTAGAGCGAATGTTCGTCTTCCTGTTCGAGCCGACCACGAAGATATTCGGCGGCGATGTAACTGGCCTCGCGATCCGTCAAATCCCGGTGCGCTCGTTCGCGAAAGGTCACGAATGCAGGATGCGCCAGGCCCAGCACTACTCGCTTGCCGTCGACGAAAAACTTGCAATCCATCGTATCGCTATGGCGCGTCGCAATCGCGTTCCAACAATGCGAAAATCGGCAGCGATACACGAAGTCCGTCACCTTCGAAGGCACGTCGAATGCGCCGATGAATTCGCCCATCGCGCCGGCGTTGGGAATTGTCGGATACAGCGCTGCTTTCGCCATAAAAATTCGTCACCTATCTTCTCGAGCTACCTTCTAGAGCCTACCACCGCCGGCTGCGTACTCTGTTGGTAAGAATGCGTGGCCGCCGCTACTCCAACTCCACCCGCCAGACGAAAATCCTGATCCAAGAGGCATTTCTCCAACGCCGCGAGAAATAGCAACACGTTGGCTCTCTGGCTCGAATAGCCCATCAAGCCGATCCGCCAGATTTTACCCTTTACCGGCCCTAGACCGCCCGCAATTTCGATGTTGAACTCGTCCAGCAGTTGCCGGCTCACTTTAGCGCCATCAATGCCCGTCGGAATATTCACGGCCGTGACGGTGACCAAGCGATCCGCTGGATTTTTCACGAACAATTCCAGCCCCATTGCTTCGAGTCCGGCCACAAGCGCTTGCTGGTTCTGCGCATGGCGCTCCCACCGCGCTTCAAGCCCTTCCTCCACCACCAGCCGCAGCGCCTCGCGCATTCCATAGATTAAACTGATCGGAGGCGTGTGGTGGTACAGGCGCTCTTTGCCCCAGTAATTCATCGCGGTCGTCAAATCGAAGTACCAGCTTCGCACCGGTTCCTTGCGCGCATGCATCACCGCTTCCACCTTCTCGTTCACGGTGATGGGAGCCATGCCTGGCGGCGCGCTGATCGCCTTCTGCGAGCCGCTGAAGCAGATGTCGATGCGCTGCCGCTCCACGTCCAGCGGAATACCGGCCAGGCTCGCCACGGTGTCCACCACCAGCAGTGCGCCCAGTTCGTCCGCGACCTTGCGGTAATCCTCGACGCGCTGGACGATGCCCGACGAAGTCTCGCCGTGCGTCAGGCCGACAAGCTTGAGTTTTTTCCCCTTGCCCGCCCGCAACACATCTTGCGGGTCCACGGTCCGGCCATACGGCGCTTCGACGCGAGTCACTTTCGCCGGCAAGCGTTCCGCGATGATCGCCATGCGCTCGGAAAATGCACCGTTGACGCAAACAATGCATTCGTCGCCGCTCTCCAGCGGGTTGGCCACTGCTGCTTCGATGCCGCCCGATCCCGATGCCGAAATTGGAAACGTGATGCGATTCTGCGTCCGGAATACTTGTCGCATCAGCATCTGCACTTCGCCCATCATTGCCGTGAACCACGGATCCATGTGCCCGACGATCGGCGCGGCCATCGCGCGGTAGACGCGCGGGTCCACGCACGACGGTCCAGGAGTCAGCATCAGTCGATCCGGTGGCAGTAGCTCGCCGATTATGTCGCTCACGGTTTCTATTCCTCGCGGCCTAAAGTTTTCTCTCGCCCTCGTGGACCGCTCGAACCGATCGCGCGGATGCCTGTTGGGGGGACGAAATATGCGCCGATTTTGCACTTCTAGTCTCGTAAATCGAGGCGCTTGGGTCAACCTCCAAAATGGCAGCTGATCACAAGTCGGTTCACCGCTGCTCCGGAGCAAAATCCAATCGCACCGGGTATTTTTGCCTTTCAGCGCTGCGTGCGAGGGGGTTGCCGGTTTCGCAACTGCTTCGCCGTCGTGTTGAAAGGCCTATACCCGTATGCTAGATTTCAGAATTGACCCCTGAACGACGATGAACGAGGCAAAAATCAGCACGGCTGACAAGCCGAAAATCACGCGTGTCGAGGTGTACTGGCACACGGTGAAGTATCGCACCGTCATTCTGTACGCAGTTGTCATTGCAGCCATCGTTCTCTCGCTCACCTATCTTGTCTTTCCCGAAGTCTCCGGCAAAGTGCTGCAAAAGCTCTCCGACGAGGTCGCGCCGCACGACGCCGGAGTGGCAACGCAACCGGCCGGACGCCAGGCTCGGTTCGTCAATCTCGACGGCAAAGTGCAAATAAAGAAGGTTAACTCCGTCGAATGGGTCAGCGCTGACTATCAACTGACCCTGGACAAGGGCGATCTGATCCAAACCGGACCCGAAGGCGTCGCGCGCATCGCTTTTGCCGACGGCACTACCTACACGGTAAAAGGTGACACGCTTGTTACCGTTGAGGAAAATATCGTCGACCAGGATCGCGCCACGCAGGTTGCCGTGCACATTCAATCCGGCCAGGTGGATTTGAATACCGGAACGTGGCAGGTTCCGGGTTCTACGGCGCAGGTTTCCTTTGAAAATGCGGTGGCTTCTCTCCAAGCCAATAGCCGCGCTGCCGTTACTAGCGACCCGAACACGAAAGAACAACAGATCACCGTCGACACCGGCAGCGCCGAACTGAATCGCGGTAACGAACACGTTGACATCGGCCAATACGAGCGCGCCACGTTTACCACCGGGTCCACCGCAATCACCAAGAGCCAGGTCCTGGCTCCTCCGCAGCTCGATGAGCCGTTGAATTTGCAGCCGATTATCGTGGCCGATCCAAAAACCAGCCCCGTGCACTTCTCCTGGGAGCCGTCGGCCACCGCAAAATCGTACGATTTTCAGGCCAGCACCACCGAAATGTTCAACCACATCGTCACCGAGAAAAAGGTCGCGGCCACCAGCGTGGACGTCTCCGGATTCGACCCCGGCGATTATTTCTGGCGCGTGCGCGCGATCGACGACAAAGGCAACGTAAGCGACGCGAGCGATTCCTATAAGTTCACGCTCGTCGCCCAAGGCAAGGAACAGGAGATGCCTCTCGACATTGACGATACGCAGCTCGAGGGCAACGTCGTTGAAGTGATCGGCCGCACTGAACCCGGCGCGGCCCTGATCATCAACGGCCAAGAAGTCGCTGATATTCAGCCGGACGGACATTTCCGGTATTTCACCCCACCGATGACGCGGGGAAGCCATACAATCGTCATTACCGGTCAAGACCGGCGTGGCGGCACGGCCATCAAGCGCGTCGAAGTGGTGATCCCGTAGGGCATCGGAACGCCGGCGTAAATCCCGCGCTGCCCTGGGCGGCGCTCCAGGGAACTCTGAGGGGGAAGTTTTCCGTGACCAAAAACGGCTACAACATGCGGTCGGTCTTCAGTCTTTTTTCGTCCGACCTCGCCATCGATTTGGGAACCGCCAACACGCTGGTGTTCGCACGAACCAAGGGAATCGTCGTCAACGAGCCCTCGATCGTCGCCATCAATAAGACCAGTGCTGAAGTCGTCGCCGTCGGTCGTGAAGCCAAGGAAATGCTTGGTCGCACGCCCGGCAATGTGGTCGCCATCAAGCCGATGAAGGATGGAGTAATCGCCGACTTTAAGGTGACCGAGAAGATGCTCACCTACTTCATTCAGAAAGCTCATAACCGGCGCGTTCTGGTTCATCCGCGGATCGTCATTGGCGTCCCCAGTGAGATCACTCCGGTGGAAAAGCGCGCCGTGCAGGATTCGGCTTATCGGGCCCGCGCCAGCGAAGTCTATTTAGTCGAGCAAGCGATGGCCGCGGCTATCGGTGCCGGCCTGCCCATCGAGGAGCCATCGGGAAACATGGTGGTCGACATCGGCGGAGGAACCACAGACATCGCCGTGATCTCCATGAGCGGAATCGTTTATTCGCGTTCGGTGCGCGTGGCCGGGAATGAAATGGACGAGTCGGTGATGCACTACCTAAAGCGAAAATACAATCTTCTTGTTGGCGAGCGCACCGCCGAACAGATCAAGATCGAAATCGGATCGGCGTATCCGCTGGAAAAGCCGCTGACGCTCGAGGTCAAGGGACGCAACCTGATAGAGGGCGTGCCGCGCACCGTCACCATCGACGACAGTGAAATCCGCGAGGCGCTTTCCGAAAATATTTCGACGATCGTCAATGCCATTCGCGTCGCGCTCGAGCGCACCCCGCCCGAACTTTCGGCCGACATCAGTGATCGAGGCATCGTCCTCACCGGCGGCGGCGCGCTCATCAAGAATCTCGACAAGCGCATTCGCGAAGAAACAGGCTTGCCGGTATCGATCGCTGACGATCCCCTGGCCTCCGTCGTGCTCGGCACCGGCAAAATGCTCAGCGATTTCCATTTGTTGCGTTTGGTTTCGATTGACTAGATTCCCGTAGAGAGGCCGGAACTTGAAGAATCGATTTTCATCTGGTCATGGCCTCGCCCTCCGCGCCAGCTCCGCGGATCGCAGCGCTGGCCTTTTCGAGCCTCTCTCATCGAGACTCTAATATGGCTGAAATGCTTTCGCGCCACCGCCCAATCTTCCTGCTCGCCACGCTCGTGCTTGCCCAAGTGCTGCTGCTTGCATTTCAGATCAAGCGCGACCACGATGTGCGCCTGATCCGCTACTGGGCTGCGGAAATCGTCATGCCCGGCGATCGTGGCGCTACGTGGACCTTCTCGAAAATTTCCGGCGTTTGGACTGGCTACATCGGCCTGCGGTCCGCACGCAGTGAGAATGAAACCCTTCGTACCAAAGTCGGCGAATTGGAGCTGCGAAATCGCGAACTGGAAACTCAGGCCAAGGAAGCCGTGCGCTTGGCCGCCTTGTTGGACTTTCGAGAAGCGCACCCCGAAGCGGCGATGCTCGCTGCGCAGGTAATCGGGGCGAGTGCTGATCCCTCCTCAGAGACGATCTTCATCAATCGAGGCGATCGCGATAAGGTGCGCCGCAATCAAGCGGTCATCACCCCCGATGGAATCATCGGGAAAATCGTTGAAGTGCTGCCGACCACTTCCCAGGTCCTTTTGATCAACGACAAAGACAGCGGCGTCGGTGCCCTCTTCGCGGAATCGCGCACCCACGGCATCGTCAAAGGCACAGGAGATCCCCAGCCGCGCATGGACTACGTCGTCAACGACGAACACGTTCAGCCTGGCGAAGTGATTCTGACTTCCGGCGAAGATCGGATTTTCCCCAAGGGTCTACTGATCGGCACGGTCACGAAGGCAACCGCGGGATATCCCTTCCAGACCATTCAGGTTCAGACCGCTGCGCGACTCGATCGGCTCGAAGATGTGCTGGTGTTGCTCACACGTCAGGAATTGACGCCCAACAAGCACGACGAATCCGCGGACGGCCAGAATGGGCAACCGAGTGACCAGGGCGTCGTGCAGCCGGAACCGAAAGTCCCGCCCGCCGCCGCGCCAAGCTCCGCGAAAGCGCCGTCAACGGCCCGGCCGCCCGCTGCGTCTGCGGCACCGAAAGCTCCGTCCGAAACTCCCACGCCGCCACAGGACTAACATGGACTCCATGCTCAGCGGCGGCTTGCAATCCGAATCAAACGTCGAGGTCCACAAGTATTACAGCGGCACGGTGGTTGCTATCGCCTTCCTGGCACTGCTAATCCAGGCCTTTTTGCACAAATACGGCCGCTGGTCCGAGATGGTTGATTTGCCGTTGCTAGTGACGATCTATTTCGGCGTCAGTAAGCGCAATCCCGTCACCGGCATGTTCACGGGAGCGCTTATCGGAATCGTGCAAGACGCGCTCAGCCACGACAATCCAATCGGTTTATACGGAATTGCGAAAACTTTGGTTGGCTATCTGGCGTCGTCGGTCGGAGCAAAGATCGATACCGAACATCCTGTTAGCCGCTTCCTGTTGGTCTTCGTGCTTTTTCATTTCCACCAGGCTGCTTATGCCATCACGGAACGGGTGCTGCTGAATCACTCCGCTCCGTTTTTCACGCTGCGCCTTCTGCTCGATTCCGTCGTCAGCGCCGGCATCGCTGTCCTGCTTTTCGCCGCTCTCGATCGTTTACGCCGCGCCCCATAGAAACGATCCGCCAAACGCTCGTCGCGAATGCTAGGCATAACCAGGGCGAAAATGTCGACGGCCGGTTGACCGAATGGGCATGAACGGCTTGCGACCCGCACCCCCGGGTGATAGTTTGGGGCTTCTGGGTATTGCCTGCGATTGCAGGGCAGAGCGCATCAGGGCCGTGTACGACCCGCCGCGCGGGAGATCCGTTGCCATCGTGGAACGTTAACGACCAGAGAGTTCCCCAGGGCCGCTTGGCGCTGTTTTCTTACCTGTGCGTGGGCTGCGTGGTTCTGCTGCTCGTAGGATTCTGGAAGCTTCAAGTAGTCCAATCCGGACATTTTGCCGATCTAGCCGAAAAAAATGGTATTCGCTCGATTCCGATCATTGCTCCCCGCGGAGCGATGCTCGATCGCGACGGTCGCGTCCTTGTCGATAGCTATCCTTCGTTCAGCATCCTGCTGCTTAGGGACAATCCTAAGCTGCTCGAAAAAAGCCTGCCCCAGATCGAAGACGGCCTCGGAATCAGCGAGGAAGATTTGAAACAGCAGCTCGACGCCGCCAAGAGCGAACCCAAATTCATGCCGATCATCATCAAACCAGCCGCGAGCGAAGCCGACTTGGCTTTCGTTGAGTCTCACCGTGCCGACCTTCCAGTGCTCGACTTGATGATGGTCCAGCGCCGGCGCTACCCGCATGGTGAAATGCTCGCGAATACCATCGGCTACGTGGGTGAAGTCTCACCCGAGGAACTCGAGCAGAGCGACGGTCACTATCGGCCGGGCGATATCGTCGGAAAAGCGGGCCTGGAAAGGGAATACAACGACCAGCTCGAAGGCACGGATGGCATGCGTCGCGTCGTGGTGAATAGCGTCGGCAAAGTGATGCGCACCCTCGACAATATCGAGGCCATCCCTGGAAAGCCGATCCAACTAACGATTGATTACGATTTGCAGTCCGTCGCCGAAAACGATTTCGCCAATAAGGAAGGCGCTCTAATCGCCATGGATGCACGCACCGGCGCCGTTCTAGCTATGGTGAGCCGCCCGACCTTTGACCCAAACGACTTCGCCGTCCGAATTCCGGCGAAGGAATGGCAGCAGCTCAACGCCGATCCCGAAACGCCCCTGCTCAACCGCGCCATTCAAGCGCAGCTCGCCCCTGGCTCCGTCTTCAAGATCGTGATGGCCACGGCAATGCTCGAATCGAAAGCGATTCCGGCAAATTACACGGTCTACTGCCCCGGTTACGCCGAGTTTTATGGCCGCACGTTTCATTGCGACCACCCGCACGGCGAAGTTGATCTTCACAAAGGCATCGTCGCGTCTTGTGACGTCTACTTTTATAACGTCGGCAAACTCCTCGGCATCGATCGCATCGACCACTATGCCACCGGCCTCGGCCTTGGCCGCCGCACCGGTATTGATTTGCCCGGTGAAGAGCCTGGCCTGATCCCCTCCGAGGATTGGGTCGAGCGCGTCTACCATCACAAATGGTATCCGGGCTCTACGATCTCCGTTTCGATCGGCCAGGGCGCAGTGATGGTCACTCCGATTCAACTGGCCCGAATGATAGCCGCAGTCGCCAACGGCGGCACGCTGATTCCGCCGCACCTCCTGAAAACCGCCACGGGCCTGCAACCCGAGAGCTTTCCGCTTTCTGACGACACGGTCCAGCAAGTGACCGACGGCATGTGGGGGGTCGTTAACGAACCCGACGGCACCACTTCCGAAACGGTGAAGTTGCAGAACATCGACTTTTCGGGCAAGACCGGCACGGCGCAAACCGAGAGCTTCGAGCTTCAAAATAAACTCGGCAAGCACCTGAAGGAAAACGGTTGGTTCGTCGGATACGCGCCGCGACGTAACCCGGAAATTGTTGTAGCAGCTTTGGTTCAGGGAGCTGGATGGGGAAGCTCGGTCGCTCCGATCGTGCGGGATGTGGTGAAGGCCTACTACGACAAGAAAAACGGCCAGCTTCCTCGGCAGCCAAGCACTGCTGAAAATATCTCCGCGCCCTCGCATCCCTTGGTGGCGGCCGCCGCCGAGCAACACCCATGAAGGACCGCCCGCGCGTTCACGATTTCGATTGGGTTCTGCTGGCGATCGCCGGCGCGATCGCCCTGGTGGGCTTGCTCGAAATTTACTCCTCCACGCACGCTAGCGCCATGGCCGGGATGCAATGGAAGCAGCTGATGTGGATCGGCATCGGCGTCGCCGGCATGTGCCTGATTTCGCTGATCGACTATCACACTTTGATGGATCAGGCCCCCGCCTTGTACATGATCGGAATCGCGGGCCTCTTGATCGTTTTGGTGATCGGGTATTCGCGGCTCGGAGCGAAGCGGTGGATTTCCCTTGGCGGGCTCGTGAATTTACAGGTTTCAGAAATCATGAAGTTGATTATAATCATAGTGCTGGCGCGATTTTTTGCGGAAGTGCGCACGGATCGTTTGACGCTGGCAGACCTGGCCAAGGTCTTTGTTTTGACCCTGATTCCGGTAGCATTGATCTTGAAGCAGCCGGATCTGGGTACGGCGATGGTGCTTGTTCCCGTCGCTGTGCTGGGCGCGTTTCTCGCCGGCATCGAATGGAAACACGCGGCGATTGGCTTGGTGGTTGTGGCGTTGCTTGTCCCGCTCGCCTGGAACATGCGGCGTCATTTGAAACCATACCAACAGCAGCGCATCCAGACCTTCCTTCATCCCGAGGACAACCCAAGGGGTGCCGGCTATCAGATCCTTCAATCTCAAATTGCCGTGGGATCGGGGGGATTTTGGGGCAAGGGTTTCGGCAAGGGCAGCCAGAATCAGCTGGGTTTTGTGCCGGTGCGCTATTCGGATTTCATTCTGGCGGCGCTGGCCGAGGAACAAGGATTTATTGGAGTTTGCGTCGTCTTGCTGTTATACCTGGGCCTGATTATGCGGCTCGTGGACAACGCGCAGAAAGCCAAGGATCGTGCGGGTATGTTTATCGTCATGGGAGTCACCGCAATCCTCGGATTCCACGTCTTGATCAACGCCGCGATGGTGATCGGCTACATGCCGGTCACGGGGATTCCCCTGCCGCTGATGAGCTACGGGGGATCGTCAATTGCTTTTGTATTTCTGGCTTTGGGGTTGGTGATGAGCGTCCGTATGCGACGGTTCGTCAACTGACCCGCGATTTATGAAGACCCACCGCAACGCGAGTTGGGAAATTTAGTTTTGAGTGAAGGACGCATCGAGTGAGGAAAGTCCATCCGCAGGATACGGGTTCTTTCCTGAGCAAATCAGTGTGGCGCGCAGAACGTGCGGAACGTTTCCGCAGCGGGCGCGGCGCTGCGCTCAGATGCGCTTTCAGGAGTTTACAAGATGTCCAAGGAAATGGTGATTTCGGCGAACCCGCACGAGACCAGGGTCGCCATAATGGAAGAAGGTCAGCTTTGTGAGTATTACGTTGAAAGGGAGAGAGAATTTGCGTTAGTCGGAAGCATCTATAAAGGCCGAGTCACACGCGTGCTGCCAGGCATGCAGTCGGCCTTCGTGGATATCGGCCTCGACAGCGACGCCTTCCTCTACGTCACGGACTTCCTCGAGGGAATCGAAGAATTCGAGCCCATCGTCGCGACCGTCGAGGGTAAGACCCAGAAAATGCAGGATCAGGGCGGGCAGGTGTTCCCCGCCGGCAGTGACACAGCGCCAATCGTCGCGCCGCCAGATGTGGAATCCGCGCCAGCTCCAGAATTTGAATCCACCTCAGCCGCGCACGACGGCCCTGCCGCCGAGGCTCCGCAAATCACGCCCGCAGCGGCGTCTGCTTCGTCGCATCCTTCGCCGGTTCCGCATCGCGACTCAGGCTCCCACGATCGCGGTCGCTTTGAGGGCCGCCAGCGTCATGGCCGTGATTTCGGCCGCCGTGGACGCGGAGGCCGGTTTGGTCGACGAGGTGGAGGTGGACGCGGTGGCGATCGCCGTTACGGACGCGAATTGCCGCAGTCGAAATATGCCGCGCCACGAACCTACGACGACCAGCAAGGCGACGCGCCGCCCTCCGAAAGCTATGTGCCGGTAATTCTGCCGGGCGAATCGCTCGCTCGATACAAAGACCGCAGCCCGTCGGCGGCTGCGGGCGTTGCACCCACTCACGAACCCTCGCAGACCATCGAGCAAACTGGCGAACCCCACGCGACAACCGAACCATCCGAGCCGGTTCAGCAGCAAGCGCGCGTGGAGCCGCCTTTCGCAGCGGAACGCCCTGCACCCATCCGCAGCGAATTTCCCGCGCCGGCACGCTCCGGCCTGGAACCGCTGCCCGGCGAGACCCTTTCGCGGTTCCATCGAGAGGAGCCTGCGCCCGAACCTGCCCGTGAATCGGCAGCTCCGGAAGCGTCACACCAAGTCCCCGCTGAAATCGACGAGCCGGCGGAGACTATCCCCCCGCCGGAAGAGCATGTGCCGGAATTAAGCGAAGAAGAGGCTACAACACTCGCGGCGCATGTGGCCGAAGCCAAAAGCGAAGTGGCGGCAGCGGCGCGCGAGGCCCAAGCCGAATTGGCGGCACAAGGTGACGTGGCTGAAGCGGACGAGGCTGATCTAGCCGGGACCGAAGAGGAAATCGAAGAAGAAGATGAGTCAGCAGCGGAAGACGCGGCGGAAGAAGAACAGGAAGTCGAAGCGGAGGAAGCCGAGGCCGAAGGCGAAGGAATGATTGCCCCGCCCGCTGAATTCGAACACGAACACGAGCCCGAATTCGCCGCCGAGCCAGATGCCATTGCGGCCGAAGCAGCTTCATCAATTGACTCCGATCCCATCCCGCCACAGGAACAGCAGCCTTCGACCGCGCGCGTGCGCGACGATTTCCGCGCACGCATGCAGCATCCGGCGCGGCGAGGAGGGCGCGATCGCGGGCGCCGTCCGCATCAGAGGCACGGTCACTATCGTTCGCAGCCGCGACGCCCGCAGCTGATCGCCGATCTGCTGAAACAGGGCCAGGAAATCATCGTCCAAATCGCCAAGGAGCCGCTGGGAAAAAAGGGCGCGCGCATCACCAGCCACATCGCGCTTCCCGGCCGCTACCTTGTTTACATGCCGACGCTCGATCACAACGGCATCTCGCGCAAAATCGCTTCCGCCGAGGAGCGTTCCCGCCTGCGCCATCTGGTGAACGAAGCCAAGGGCAGCGCGGGCGGAGGCTTCATCGTCCGCACCGCAGCTGCTGCCGCAGCGCCAGAAGAGGTACGCGCCGACGTCGAATTCCTCACGCACACCTGGAACGAGATCAAGACGCGCAACGAGCAGCGCAAGGCCCCATCCCTTCTGCACCGCGACCTGAATCTGGTGGAGCGCATCCTGCGCGACCACATGAGCTCCGATTACACCGCCGTGTGGGTCGATTCCGAAGAGACGTTCACAAAAGTTGTCGATTTCATGAGCCGCTTCCAGCCGAAGCTTGCGGACCGCGTGAAGCTTTACACGCGCGAAACGCCCGTCTTCGAAGAATTCGGCATCCAGCAGGAAATCGACAAGAGCTTGCGTCCGAAGGTATGGCTGAAATCGGGCGGCTACATCGTAATCAATCATACCGAAGCGCTCGTGGCGATCGACGTAAACACCGGAAAATTCGTTGGCAAGGGCTCCACGCGGCTGGAAGACACGATCGTCCGCACCAACCTGGAAGCGGTGAAGGAAATCGTCCGCCAGATGCGTCTGCGCGACCTGGGCGGCATCATCGTTATCGACTTCATCGATATGGAGGACCGGCGCAACCGCGAAAAAGTGATGGCCGCTCTCGAAGACGCGCTGCGTGCCGACCGCGCGCCCTCCAAGATGCTGCGCTTCAACGAATTTGGTCTGATCGCCATCACCCGCAAGCGCACCAAGCAGGCGCTGGAGCGCACGCTTTGCCAACCTTGTCCCTATTGCACGGGATCGGGCATGGTGAAGTCGATTCCCACGCTCTGCTACGAAATTCAGACGGAAGCCCGAAAGATGGCTCCGGAAATTACCTCCGGAAGCCTGACGCTCCGCGTGCATCCTGAGATCGCCAAGGCCTTCAAGACGCGCGAGTCCTCTCTAATTGAGGAGCTCGAGAACTGGACGAGGAAGAGCGTCATCATTCAGGCCGATCCCACATTGCATTGGGAGCAGTACGACATCTACTGACGCTTCGCCGCTGGTGGACGTCGCGGTCGGTCCACGCCACTTGCCCCCCCACGATACTGCTGCACCCGCAGGCCAAAAAGCCGCCGCTCGACATGAGTCTTATGGCTGAATTGAGTCATCACGTGCGGCGATGGCGGTCGAGATTTGGCTCAACTTCGGTTACAATCGTGCGAGCAATGATCAAGCGGCGCGCCGGTGCTCGCGAATCCGGTGGCGTGCCGAGGAGCCCCACATGAGCAGAATTTGGGACTCGCTAAAGGATGTGGAGTCCCGCGAGGGCACAAATCGCGGCATCCCAAATGCGACCCAGCCAACGCCCGAGCGGCGATGCGCTCCTCGCTCGTGGACGTTTTCGCCGGTGTTGGTCTATGGCTACACGCCTGAGAACGAGCCCTTCCACGAGGGTACTGAAGCACTGCACGTAAATGCAGGCGGCGGTTTGATCACACTTACCTCTGGCGTGGCCGAGGGCCAGACCCTCATCTTGATCAACAAGAAAAACGAAAAAGAGGAAAAATGCCGCGTGGTATGCCGCAGGTCGGGCTACCTTCATAGAACCGCCGTCGCAGTGAAGTTCCTCGAACCCAGCCCCGACTTTTGGAGATGACTGCTTCCCTCTCGGCCTTCGAGCCGCGCGAGTCACGCACGTTCTATTTCAATCTCAGTTTTCTCATCCCCGGGAAACTGAATGTCACCCCAAAGACGCCCATCGTTAACTAAGAAAAAACACTCGGGGGCGAGCGCAGCGCGCCCGGCCGCCGACTCCAGCCTGCGCTGACTATTTCCAGGCAATCGTGGACAAGCCCTAGGGGATTTAGCCGATTCCCTACTGATATGCCACTGCTACGCTAGGCTCCTCCAGCTCGATGTCCAGATGCTTTACATCACTCCAAGTCGCTGCTCATACGCTCGATCGAAAACGAGGAGCCTTCAGATAAGTAGCCAGGAATCAATTAGAGCGGTCTAGAAACTTCGATTTATCGAGTCTCTAAAGAACGCTGAGTGCCTAAACGATCCAATCTCGGAGGGAGATTGAGCAGTGTCGACGATTGCAGAATCGTTGAATGAGGTTGTGCAGTATCGCGACCTTCTCTACATGCTCACGTGGAGAGATATCAAGGCTCGATACAAACAGTCGGTTATGGGCTTTTTTTGGGCGGTCCTGATGCCCATGGTCATCGTAGGGTCGGGATTGCTCGTGCGAATAGCCTTCTCGGTAGGTTCCAAGCACCACGTAAATCTTGCGGAGTTTTCGGGGATCGCCTTGAAATCCCTGCCCTGGGCGTTCTTTGTAGGTGCGCTGAAGTTCGGCACGAATAGCATGGTAAATAGCCCGAATTTGGTGACCAAAATCTATTTTCCGCGAGAAGTTTTCCCGCTCGCGTCCGTGCTTGCCAGTCTTTTTGACACAGCGATTGCCTCGTCCGTAATCATCCTGATGTTAATTGTCGGGCGTGTCGGGATCAGCATCCAGCTGCTGTGGGTGCCCCTCATCCTCGGGCTGATCGTCTTGTTTACGATGGGACTTACCATTTTGCTTTCGTGCGCGAACCTGTTTTTCCGTGACGTGAAATACCTGGTGGACGTCGGGCTGACGTTTGGAATTTTTTTTACGCCTGTATTTTACGACGCTCGGATGTTGGGAAAATGGGAGCCTTTGCTGTTATTGAATCCCCTCAGCTCACTTCTCGAAGCGTTGAATACAACAGTTGTGCTTCATCACGCTCCCTCTCTCCTGTGGCTTGGATACGCCGTGTGTTGGGTGTTTCTAGGGCTGATCGGATCTTGGATCGTCTTCGACCGCGCCGAGGCGCGCTTTGCGGAAATTATTTAGATGGAAACGCTAAGTGAATTTGAGCACGTTCTCGACTTTCGCTCGAGAGGCTGAATTGACGGACGATTGCACTTACGGACCAGAGTTCTTCGAAGCCCACCTTGAGGGCTCCTTGAGATCTGCCAGAGTCGTGGCGCCTATCTTGTGTGAGCTCATTGGGCCTTCGAGTGTGGTTGATATCGGCTGCGGCTGCGGCGCCTGGCTCGCCGCTTTAAGGGAATGCGGCGTCAGCCGCGTTCTTGGTCTTGACGGCGATTACGTGAGCCGTTCTTCGCTGCTTGTTTCACCTGATTGTTTTCGACCCGCCAACCTAGAGGAACCCATTTCGCTTGACGAAAGGTTTGACCTCGCACTCTGCCTTGAAGTGGCCGAGCACCTGCCCAAGAGGGCGGCCCCGATCCTGATCGGCTCGTTAGCGAAACTTGCGCCCGCAATCCTTTTTTCGGCCGCGATTCCCTTGCAGCGCGGGACGAACCACGTTAATGAGCAATGGCCACAATACTGGGCGGAGCTGTTCGGGCGATTCGGATACAAGCGGATCGACGCAATCCGCCCGCGGATCTGGACGGATGCTCGCGTGGAATGGTGGTATCGACAGAACGCCTTTCTTTTTGTGCGTGAAGATCTCGTCGGGTCATACCCTGCCCTCGACCAAGCGGAAAGGGCGGCCGATGACCTAATGCTCGTTCATGCTGCCGTCTTAAACGAGCATGTATGGCTGCGGCGGATACTCAGACGTTTGCCCGCACGGGTCTTCAACTCTGCTGCAGGACGACTACTAAGGAGAAACGGAAAATCTCGCCATGATTAGCGTTGTGATTTGTACTTATAACCGGGCAGCAAGCCTAGCGAAGACGCTGGAAAGTCTAAATCAGATGACGGTTCCTTCGGAAGTTGCGTGGGAGATCGTCGTGGTTGATAACAATTCAAACGATGACACCTATCAGGTGACCGAGGAGTTCAGACGTAACTCCGGCCTTATCGTGCGCTACGTATTCGAGGCAAAACAAGGGCTGTCTCACGCCAGGAATACGGGTGTCGCAAACGCCGACGGTGAGATCGTCGCTTT
>JASHRI010000126.1 GCA_030037435.1 Candidatus Acidiferrales bacterium
CGTGATCGATTTCGTCTTGCCTTTGTCGCTATAGCGCACGGATACCTCGCCGTGTTCAGCATCCACAAGCGTATCCGACGATATCTTGAATGCCGGACCTTTCTCGATCACATGATCGGAGACCAGGCGAAACGACCCTTTCTGCGTGAACACGGTAGTGTCATCGTAAAGAGAGCCGTCATTGAATCGAAAGGTCAGCCGGCTGGTTACTTTGCCGTCCTTGAGAACTTCGAAGGATTGCCCATCCGCGAGCTCCCTGCCTTGCTCCGTCTTGAGCTCCAGGAACCCGCGCGACAACCCCTCGTCAAACCACACCGCTACTTGGGTTGCGCTTATCGGCCACGCGATTCCCAAGAACAACAGCAGCCAACACGTCGCTTGCAGCAGAGAACCCCTGGCTCGCCTCATTTCGGCTCTCTTTGACCGTTCCATGTGGTCCGCAGCTTGAATCAACCAGCAGTGACTCGGCTTTGGCGGCACCGCCAACTTCCAAACTATTTCGGCCCACGAGACAACGCAATCAGGCAGGTCTTTGACTCATGGGCGAGGGTCTGCATCAACGCCGGTAAAGCATCAAAGCAAACTACGAGATCGCAGCGCCACTCGCAGTTCCGGTTTTCGTGTGGTACTGTTCCAAATCGTCCACGAAGCCAAGCTCCAATGTGTTGTATAATTACAACACCCCGATTCGCAACGATGGCTCAGCTATCCCCGTAAGCATTGAGAAACACAAAGCTTAAATTGAGCCTTGCGCAGCCAGCGGAATGCTTTAAAATTCATTCATCCTATACTAATGGCATATCAACTCACAATTCAGCGTCCCGTCGAAACCGAGGGCGTCGGTCTCCACACCGCGGTGCGCAGCGTGCTACGTCTTCTGCCGGCGCCCGCAGACACCGGTATCGTGTTTCGCCGCACCGACCTCGACAATTTCGAGATTGAGGCCGAGGTGCGCAATGTGGCCCGAGTGAGCTACGCCACGAGCCTGATGAAACAGGGCGTGCTCATCTCCACCACCGAGCATCTGCTCGCGGCGCTTTATTGCTGCGGCATCGACAACGTTTACGTCGAGCTCGACGCCCTCGAAGTGCCGATCCTCGACGGATCGTCGCAGCCGTTCATCGACCTGCTCGCGCAGGCCGGCACCCGCCGCTTGCGCCGCCAGCGGCGTTACATCCACGTGGTCAAGCCGCTTGAGTTCTCCGACGGCGACCGGCGCATTGGCATCTACCCGTCGGACGAATTTCGCGTTCATTGCGTCGTCGACTATGGCCATCCGGCGGTGGGGCCGCAGGAAGTCGAAATGACCGTCGACCGCGAATCGTTCAGCCGCGAGCTTGCGCCCGCGCGAACGTTCGGTTTCCTAAAGGATTTTCTGGGACTCCAGTCGATGGGCCTGATCCGCGGAGGCTCGCTGGCGAATGCAATCGTCCTCGACGATACCTCCGTGTTGAATGGACCGCTGCGTTTCGCTGACGAATTCGGACGCCACAAAGCGCTCGATCTGATCGGCGACCTGGCGCTGGTGGGTCGTCCGCTGCAGGCAAGCATCGTGGCGCACAAGGCGGGCCATGCGCTCCATACGCAACTCGTCACCCGGCTCCTTGAGGACCGTTCGCTCTGGACCGAAACGACCACGAATGGCGCCTCGCGCCATTCGGCCGCTGGGGCCGAGTCCGACGTATCGATCTCCTCGCATGCCGTGGCGGACTGATTTTCTTCGCCGCAAGACCCTAATCCGAGCCAATATTTCGAAAAGCTTATACTCTCTTGGCTATGCAGCTAGTTTCCTTGATTGCCAAAGATTTCATGGAAAGCGACAATAGCGGGGCGATTCTCGGCAAATGGCTGCTACCGACACATCGATCATAATTCTTGCTGCCGGCAAAGGCACTCGCATGCGCTCGGATCTCGCCAAAGTGCTCCACCTGGCGGGAGGTTGTACGCTGATCGAGCATGTGATTCGCGCCTGCCGTCCGCTCAAACCGGCGCAGCTCTTGGTCGTCGTGGGACATCAGTCGGACGAAGTCTCAGCTGTCGTCGAGGCGCTCGGAGCGGAGTCGGTCCGCCAGCAGCCCCAACGTGGCACGGGACACGCGATGCAAATCGCGCGCCGCGCCATTCGCAAAAGCGCCAAGCTGGCCCTGGTCGTCGCCGGAGACGCTGCGTTGCTGCGCCCCGAAACGCTCGAAGCCATGCTCGATACGCATCGTCGCGGCGAAGCCGCCGCTACGATTCTCAGCGCGGAAATCGCCGATCCTTCCGGCTACGGCCGCATCGTCCGCGATTCCGAAGGCCGTGTGCAAGCAATCGTAGAGGACAAAAGCCTCACAACGGAACAGCGGTCGATCCGAGAAGTGAATTCCGCGATCTACTGCTTCACCCTGGAAAAGCTCTGGCCGCGCCTGTCGGCTCTGCGCCCCGACAACGCCCATCGCGAGCTCTATCTCACCGACGCGATTGCCATGCTTCGTCAAAGCAATGAGCGCGTGCTTGCCTACGTCGCGCCCGATGCCAATGAAGTCCTTGGCTGCAACACACGCGCGCACCTTGCCGATATCGACCGCATCTTCCGCGCGCGCAAGTCTGCCGCGTTAATGGATTCTGGCGTCACCATCTATTTGCCGGAAACCGTCCTGATTGATCGCGACGTGACCGTCGGCCAGGACACGATTATCGAGCCGGGTGTTCAATTGCTAGGCCGCACTCGCGTCGGCGCTCAATGCCGCATCGGAACGGGCAGCATTCTGCACGACATGCGCGTCGATGATCACGTTGCGATCTTCCCGCATTCGAATCTGGCTTCGAGCCATGTGGCCCCGCACGCGCAGGTGGGACCGTTTTCGCGGCTTCGCCCCGGCGCGGAGATTCGCTCGGGCGCGCACGTCGGGAATTTTGTGGAAGTAAAAAAGTCGGTGATCCACGAAGGCGCCAAGGCCATGCACTTGAGTTATCTCGGCGACGCCTCCGTGGGCCGTGGCGCGAATATCGGTGCCGGCACGATCACTTGCAACTACGACGGCGTCGAAAAGCACGAAACGAAGATCGGTGATGGCGTCTTTATCGGCAGCGATACGGCTCTCGTCGCGCCCGTCAAGATTGGAAACGGCGCCTATGTGGCCGCGGGTTCGATCATCACCGAAAATGTGCCGCCCGATGCGCTGGGCGTCGCCCGCGGCCGCCAGGTAAACAAGCCCGGCTGGGCGCGCGCTCGCCGCCGCATGCTCGCTGCGACCAATCACAACTTGAAACGGTCCTCGAAGCGAAAATCCCGCAGCAAGCCGAAGGTTCGCCGCCGTCCCTCGAAGTCGGCCAGACGCGCCCGCCGTGCTCGCTGATCCTTGTCTCACTGAATCGCGAAACTTCGCATCGGTCATAGCGAAACGCCGCGGCGTCTTGGCCGAGTCCGTCCATGTGCTAAAATTGCTTTTGCGAGGATCCCACGCATGAAATTCGGAGTGGTCCAATTTCCCGGCTCGAATTGCGACGACGACGCCCATCACGCCATTGGCACTGTGATTGGAGAGCCGGTCGAATTCATCTGGCATCAGTCGCAAGATGTCCACGGTTTCGACGCCATCCTCCTGCCCGGCGGATTCGCCTATGGCGATTACCTGCGCACAGGAGCGATTGCGCGCTTCTCACCGGTAATGAAGGCAGTCGAACGCTTTGCGCGTTCGGGCGGCCTGGTGTTGGGCATTTGCAACGGATTCCAAATCCTGCTCGAGGCCGGTCTGCTGCCCGGAGCGATGCTGCGCAACCAGCGGCTGCGTTTCCTCTGCCGCCAGGTTCACATCCGCGTGGAAAACACCGCCACGCCATTCACCTGCGCCGCCCGTCCGGGACAGATTCTGAAAATCCCCATCGCGCACATGGAAGGGAACTATTTCTGCGATCAAACGACGCTTGCGGAGCTCGAGCGCAACAAGCAGATCCTTTTCCGCTATGTCCACGCCGATGGGCGCCCAGCGGGCAAAGACGACTTCGACGCGAATCCCAATGGTGCGCTCGCCGGCATCGCGGGTCTGTCGAACCGCGAGCGCAATGTGGTTGGCCTGATGCCGCATCCGGAGCGCGCGGTCGAATCGGCGCTTGGTTCAACCGATGGCCTGGTGGTTTTTCGCTCGATGGTCGAGAGCCTCACGCGACGCGCAGTTCCGGCGTGAGCTTGGTTTTCAAATCTTTTCGATTCAGAATTTGGCGGAGCGCGATGCTTGCGCGCAGCTGGGTTTGCTGCGAGAATTTGCGCTCACGCTGCTCGTCCCTTCGAATCGATGATCGACATCGAAATTAAGGTAACCCCTCAGATCGCGGCGGAACATGGCCTGACGCCGGATGAGTACGCGCGAACGCAGAAAATCCTAGGACGCGACCCAAATTTCACCGAGCTCGGAATTTTCAGCGTCATGTGGAGTGAACACTGCTCCTACAAGTCGTCGCGCGTCCATCTGAAGAAACTGCCGACGCGGGGCACGCACGTGGTGCAAGGGCCCGGCGAAAATGCGGGCGTCGTCGACATCGGTGACGGATTCGTCGCGGTCTTCAAGATCGAGTCGCACAATCACCCG
>JASHRI010000127.1 GCA_030037435.1 Candidatus Acidiferrales bacterium
CGTCGCGCGCGCCAAATCTCTCGGCCGCTCCGTCGCCGGACTCAAAACTCTCCACGTTCCCCTCGCCGCCATCCGCCAGCGCGGCACCCTCAAGGTCAATTCCAAAGGGACGGCGCTCGTCACCGCCTGGGAGCCTCCCACCCACACGCGCGATCTCTTCGCCCAGCGCCGCAAAGCCAAACTCAAAGCCAACGCCGGCTCGAAAGTCACCGCCAGCGCCACCGCCAAGCCCAAATCCAACGCCACCGCCGCGCGCAAATCCAAACCCAGGCCCAAAAAATAGCGCCCTTGCCTTTGCTCTTGCCTTGGCCGTTGCCCTAGGTTTAAACGTAGCGCCGCGGCCTTTAGCGCGGCACTCCGGTTTTTCGCTTCGCCGTTGTTCTCGCCTTCGCAGGGGCGCCGCTGCCGCTCCGCTCTTGCCGTTGCATTTGTGCTCGCCGTTGCCTTAGGTTTGAACGTAGCGCCGCGGCCTTTAGCGCGGCATCCGGGTTCTTGCTTTCGCCGTTGCTCCCGCTTCCGTAGGGGCGCTGCTTGCTGCGCCCGCCACCTGCGCTGAACGCGCCTACCCCTAACACTCGTCATGCTGAAGCGATCCGACCAGGATCGATGAAGCATCCCTCCGGAAGGTTTTGCCTTTGCCCTTGCCTTTTGCTCGGCCCAACAACTACCCAAACCGAACGGGTCTTAAGCGCGCTCCCCCACCCTCGCCGCTATCGCCCAAACACGTTGCGTCCCTCAGAGCGGCCTGGACGCAACCTGCTCCCAGCAGGGCGCGACGTGTGCGGTCCGCCCAAAATTGCGGACCCGTCGCTGCGGCCACACCGCCGCAGCGACCCGCCCGAAGCACCCTCTACGTAGTTTCCACAATTGACAGCTGCTCGGCACTCACGCTAACTTGGATTGTTTTTGTTGTTCGCGCTGAAGCTGCTGGGCGCGAACAACGTTTTTGAAACGCACGCAGCGGCGCACACGACCCGTGTGTCCAACGATCCGATCAGGATCGTTGTCCCGAGCGACCAATGGGAGTCGAGGGACCGAGGTCGCACCGGGTGGAAGGGAGGGGCACGATGTCACAGCAAGTGGTAGACCGGCCACTGGCCCACAAATTTTGCTCCATCGCTTGCCCATCCCGGCCATTTCTAACCGGAACTCCCTTTCGATTAGAACTGCACGTAAGTTATAGAAAACAATCATCGGCGCCCCTTTCTAATCGAAACTCCTTTCCGGCAGTCGCCTTTGCTTTTTCTTCGGACCAAACACAAACACCGCTGCGCCGAAAGGCACTTGCGGGCAAGGCCGCGCGCGGTGTATACGTCTCGCGCGGGGAATTGGAAATCGTCCACATCAAATCGGGAGGCATTCGCATGAGGCATCGTCTGGTTTTGTGCTTGGCAGCGGCACTGCTCGTCGGCTTTGCAATTTTACCGGCGCCTGCGGCCGCGCAGCAGTCGTGCGAGAGCTTGGCGTCTCTCAAGATCACGAACCTGACGATCACCTTGGCGAAGGCCTACAATCCTCCCGACAATCTGGTGGTGACGATGCCTCCCTCGCCCGTCGCTCCAAGGGGGCCGCTGAAAATTCCGGTCGCGGTGTGCCGCGTAGTCGCGTTCTCGACTCCCACCAGCGATTCGCACATCACCTTCGAGCTGTGGCTTCCTCCGGCGTCGAGCTGGAACGGGAAATTCGAGGCGGTCGGCAACGGCGGATTCATCGGGCAGATCGGCTATACCGCGATGCTCGGTGGACTTCAGCGGGATTATGCCGTGGCGGGGACGGACACCGGGCACACCGGCGCCGACGAAACCTGGGCGCTGAATCATCCGGAAAAGCTGGTCGACTGGTCATATCGCGCGGTGCATGAAATGACCGTCGATTCGAAACAAATCCTGCAGTCGTTCTACGGCACGCCCGCGAAGCTCGCCTATTGGAACGGCTGCTCGACCGGCGGAAAGCAGGGACTGACGGAAGCGCAGAGATATCCAACGGACTTCGACGGAATCGTCGCCGGGGCGCCTGCGAATTACATTACGCATTTGCAGGCTGGCTCGGTGTACATGAGCTGGGTGTCGCTCAAGAATGGAACCGATGCTCCGAACTATATTCCCCCGGCCAAATATCCGGCGCTGCACAAAGCCGCACTCGCCGCTTGCGACGCGAAAGATGGCGTGACCGACGGAGTGATCGAAGATCCCACGCGTTGCAATTTCAACCCCAAGGTGATCGAGTGCTCCGGTGCCGACGGGCCGGATTGCCTCACTGCTCCGCAGGTGAAAACTGCCGAAGAAATCTACGAAGGCGCGAAGTGGGCCAACGGCAAACAGATTTATCCGGGCATGGAGCCGGGCAGCGAATTGGCGTGGGGCATGATGGCGGGTGGCCCGGCGCCGACCGGGATCGGCGTGGGATTTTTCACCGACATGGTGTTCAGCAACCCCAATTGGGACTTCCGCACGTTCGATCTGCAGCGCGATACGAAGACCGCCGATTCAAAACTCGGGTCGACCGTGAATGCGATCGATCCCAATTTGAAGCCGTTCAAGGAGCATGGCGGAAAGATCGTGATGTACCACGGCTGGGCGGATCAGCTGATCGCGCCGTTGAATAGCGTGAATTACTACACCAGCGTAATCAAATTCATGGGCGGCGCGAACAACACGGACGATTTTTACCGGCTGTTCATGGTCCCGGGTATGACGCATTGCCAGGGCGGCGCGGGCCCCAGCACGTTTGACATGCTCGGCGCGCTCGAACAGTGGCGCGAGCACGATACCCCGCCGGCACAAATCACGGCATCGCGCGTGGTGAAAGGCGTGGTGCAGGAAACGCGTCCGCTGTGCCCCTATCCACAAGCCGCCATTTACAAGGGAAGCGGCGACACCAACGACGCCGCGAACTTCGTCTGCGGCAATCCGAACTGGTAGAGTTTCGCTCGATTCTCAATCGCCGGTGACAGCTTTCTTCGACGTGAAGCCGAAGAGGCGCATCGCATTTTCCTTCAGGATCAGCGGACGGACTTCATCTTTAATCGCGATCTTCGAAAAATCGGCGAGCCAGCGATCCGGAGTGATCAGCGGATAATCCGAGCCAAATAGCATTTTGTTTTTCAGCAGTGTATTGGCGTACTGAATCAAATTTGGCGGAAAATATTTCGGCGACCATCCGGACAGGTCGATGTAGACCTGCCGCTTGTGCAAGCAGATCGAGAGCGCTTCGTCCTGCCATGGAAACGACGGATGCGCCATGATGATCGGCATGTCGGGAAAATCGACGGCGACATCATCGATGTACATCGGGTTGCCGTACTTCAGGCGGATTCCGCCGCCGCCCGGCATTCCGGTGCCGATGCCGCTGTGGCCGGTGTGAAACAGGACCGGCAAGCCTGCCTCTTCGATCACTTTGTAGAGCGGATAGGCGATCCGGTCGTTGGGGAAAAACTGCTGGATCGGCGGATGCAGTTTGAATCCGCGGATCAGGCCGGTTTTGATCAGGCGCTTCGCCTCGTCGATGGCCGCGGGGCCGAGCGTGGGATCGACGCTCGCGAATGCCATCATGATGTCCGAATTCTGCGACGCGAATTCGATCACAGTGTCGTTGCTCACCTGCGGGCGGCCCGATAGCCTCTCGGCCACCGTGAACACGATGCAACCGATATTCCGCGAGCGATAGTAGTCGGCCATTCCCTGGCGCCCGCGCGGCGCGCCTTCGCCGAAATATTTTCGCGCCGCCTCATCGGTCTCCGTGCCTTCGCCTTCGTGCTCGATGTGCACGTGCACGTCGATTGCAGTCAAGCGGTCCACATCGAACTTCTTTTCATTGGCCATTCCAAGTCACCCCAGGGTCGATTTGGTTTGCAGCAAAGATACGCAGCTTAGCACGCAATTATGATTTGCTTTACGGATTCCTCAACCGCCGAAAGCGGCGACTCTATTAGCCTTTCACCGCATTTTCGATGAAGGCTGCGACGTTGGCCCTTAGCTTTGCATGCGCCGCGGGGTTCACGTACATCATGTGCCCGGCGTCGTAATACTTTAGCGTGACGCGATCGCGCAGCGCCGCGGGCAAATCGAGATGGTCCATCGTGTATTCCGTCTCGAAAAATGGAGTCGCGAGGTCGTAGAGTCCATTTTCCACCTCGACGTGCAAGCTGGGATTTTGCACCAGCGCTGAAACCAGATCGCGCTCCACATTGGGCGCGCCGGGAAACTCGCCTGGCCCGCCGCCATGTTTCCAGTCCCATTGACGCTCGGCGGCTTCGGATTCGACGATGTAGTTCATGCCCTCGCCGAATTTCAGATCGTGCCGGACGTAATCGTTGAATGCCGCCGTGTAGGCTCCCTCAAGGGCGGTTGATTGCGGGTCGCCGGACGCATATTCCGCCAGGGGATCGACGATGTAACCGGAGAAGCGCGAGTCGAGCCGGCCAGTTGTCAAGCCCTTGGCGCGCTGGAGCTCCTCCCTGAACTGCGGCAAATTGACCCGCAGATCGGCTTTCAAAATGTAGTCTTCACTCAGGCCCGTGAATTCGGCCATCTGCTTGGCGATTTTTTCCCGATCGCTCTGGCTGAGCCTGTTTCCCTGAAGCAGAGCGCTCGCATAATCCGTCTCCGCGAACTTGCGGACTTGCTCAAGAAATCCGTTCAAATCTGACGGGCAATTGAGCATCTTGTAATAACAAGCCGTGGCGGCATAGCTGGGCAGATACAGGATGTAGGGAAGATCTTCGCCGGGCGCGAACGAAATCGTGCCCAGGTCGAGCACCGACGACATCAGCACGATTCCGTTGAGATCAATGTTGTGCTGCGATTGCAAATAGTTGGCGAGCGCAGCCGATCGAAACGTGCCGTAGCTTTCGCCGATGAGAAATTTGGGAGAATTCCATCGTCCATTCTCGGTGATATACGTGGCGATGAACTGCGCAAAGGATCGCACATCCGAGTCGACGCCCCAGAAATCCTTGTCCTGCGCCTTGCCCACGGCGCGGCTAAAGCCGGTGCCAATGGCGTCGATGAACACCTCGTCCGTCACATCGAGCAGGGAATCCTGATTGTCGACCAGTTGATAGGGCGCGGGCGGCGTGGGCGCGGCATCCGCGGTGGCGACGCGTTTTGGGCCGTACGCGCCCATGTGCAGCCAAACGGTGGAAGAGCCGGGGCCGCCATTG
>JASHRI010000128.1 GCA_030037435.1 Candidatus Acidiferrales bacterium
CGTTCCGGTTTAGGGCGCGCCGACCCGGAGGCGGCCACCGGCTGGACTGCGTGCAGTAACTCACCTGGACCGCGCCGGTTTGAGAATGGAGCGCTGCGTCGGTGCGCGTCTGACAGGCTTCACCTGAGCCGGAAAATCCACGAAATGCAGCGATGCCGCTTGACTCGCGGCAAGGAGAGGAAGACAATGCCGCGACCTCGCTTCGAGAATGTCCCCAGCGACGAGGCACCGGTCGCTCCATCCTAGCGATGGAGTCGCAACCGGCCGAATCACCCGACGCAACGTATCCCAGCACGCTGCCGCATCACAGATCCTTCCATCCGCCCAGCGCGAATGAAAGTCCATAGGCAGAGTTCCCTCGCGCGGCTGATGAAGTCACGCCGTCATTCACTTATGGGGGAGGAGAAAAATGTACGTTGTATTGGGAGCAAGCGGACATACCGGACACGTGGTCGCCGAAAAGCTATTGGCCAACCGCCAGAAGGTGCGGGCGGTGGGCCGAAACCTGGAACGCCTGCAACTGCTGATATCACAAGGCGCGCAGTCGACAGCTTGCGACTTGACCGACCAAGCCGCGCTGACCGGGGCACTTCAGGGGGCAAAAGCGGTCTACATCATGATTCCGCCGCAAATGACGAGTACGGACTACGGCCGGTATCAGGACCTTGTGTCTGTCTCGATCGCCAAGTCGCTTGAAGCGGCGGAGGTGTACCACGCCGTGGTGCTGAGCAGCATCGGCGCGGACAAGAGCGAAGGAACCGGGCCGGTGCTTGGATTGCATAAGTTGGAGGATAAGTTGACGAAGGTACCCGGGTTGAACGTGCTTTTCCTGCGCCCGGGATATTTCATGGAAAATACACTGGGGCAGATCGGGATGATCAAGACGCTCGGCGTGTCTGCGGGACCGCTGCGCGGCGAGCTGGAACTTCCCATGATCTCGACGCGCGACATCGGCACGTATGCGGCCGAGAGACTGCTGAAGCTCGATTTCACCGGGCAGGAGATACAAGAGCTGCATGGGCAGAGAGACATCAGCATGGCGGAAGCGGCTTCGGTGATCGGCAAAGCAATCAGCAGGCCACAACTGGGCTACAAGCGATTGCCGGACGAACAGGTGCGAATGGTGCTGGTGGAAATGGGAATGTCGAAGAACCTGGCCGGGCTGATGCTGGAAATGACCGCGGCGATGAATTCGGGCCACATGGTAGCGATCGAGAAGCGGTCACCCGAGAATACGACACCTACTTCCTATGAAGAATTTGTGAGAGACACGTTCGTGCCGCTGTTCAAGGGGAAAACAATCGCAGCGAACTGAGACGGGGCGAGCACAGCGACACGAAGTTCAGGGCTTGCGACCGGAAACAACCAGCGCGGGCATGGGAATTTCGAGTTGGCCATTGCGACGGTAGGCGGCGACGCGCGCCTCGACAGCCTCACGCACTTTCCGAAGCGCTTCGGGAGCTTGGGCGCGCAAGAGTCCGCCGGTGCGCGCGGAACCGCGATAAAATGCCTCAAAGAAGTCGCTGGGAGATTCAAGCCTCCAAATCAACGGAATTTGCGCGACGCGGGAGCTGCGAAATCCCGCGGCTTCTAGCACGCGCGCGGATTCGTCGCGATCACTGAACCGAAAAAACGGCGGTCCAGGAGGCAACCCAACATTCGGGTCTGCAAACTCTTCGACGGCGCGCAGCACGATCGCGAAACCGACGGCTTCCTCCGGCTTGGCCCACACCGAAAAGGCGAACGATCCGCCCGCGCGGAGCACGCGATGGGCTTCGCGAATCGCAGCCTCGGGGCGGGCGAGATGCAACATACCGAAGTTCATCACCACCGCGCCAAATTCAGAATCGCGAAGCGCGAGCGCTTCCGCATCGCCAAACTGAAAATCGATGCCGGGATGCAAGGTGCGAGCGAGGTCGACCATCGGCTGCGAAAAATCGATGCCGATCGGTGAAAACCCGCGGCGGCGAGCCTCGGCTGCGACGTAGCCTGGGCCCGTGGCAACATCGAGCAGGTTTCCCGGCGTGCCCGTGGATACGGCGTCGAGCAGTGGTCCTATGGTTTGCATGGTCAGCGAGCCGAAATAGCGATGGTAATCGTCGGAGGCGCGCTGCCAGCCGGCAAGCTCGAAATCGTGAAAACCTTGCGGATCGATGTCGGCGGGAGCCATTGCGAAATTCAGTCGGAGAAGACTGGGAGGCAGAGCGGCGGCTCGACGTGAAAGTCGAGGCGCGAAATTTCTTCGAGTGCGCGCTGCAGAACAGCGCTGTCGCAGGATTCGAGCGTCATCACAAACGGAAGCGCGGAATGCGGAAAGCCGGGCTTTTGTAGCAAGGCGTCGATGCTGATGTCGTATTTGGCCAGAATCGCGGCGAGGGAGGCGACAATGCCGGGACGGTCTTGCACGACGAAGCGGAGATAGTGCGGCACGGTGAAATCGCCACTGACTTCATTGGGCGTCTCAGCGGTTTTAGGAAGCGCTGCGGCCGGAGCGCCCGCGCTGCGCGCGATGGCGTAAAGATCGGAGACAACGGCGACAGCCGTGGGATCGCCGCCAGCACCGTAACCGGAAAACACGGAGCGCCCGGAAAATTCGCCGGCTGCTGTGACGATGTTCTGGCTGCCCTGCGCGTGAGCCATCAGCGATTCGGCCGGAATTAAAGCGGGCTGCACCGCCGCCGCGAGGCGCACACAGCGAGGAGGTCCGGGGACGACGGCTTTCTCGGCGAGCGAGATTTGGCGGATCGAGCAGTCGAGCTCGCGCGCGTACATGAAATCGGCTGAAGTGATCGAGGTGATCGAGCGACAGGGAATTTGTTCGCTACGCACCTGAAGGCCAAGGCCGGCCTGGGTGAGGATTACGAGCTTGGCGCGCGCGTCGATGCCGTCGACGTCTGAGCTAGGGTCGGCTTCCGCAAAGCCGAGATCCTGCGCTTCCTTGAGCGCGGAGACGAAGCTCGAGCCGCTCGATTCCATGCGGGTGAGAATGTAGTTGCAGGTGCCGTTGAGAATACCGGCGATGCGATAAAGGCGGTCTCCGGCGAGGCCTTCCTGAATGCCGATGATGGCGGGAATTCCGCCGGCGACGGACGCGCCGAACTCGATTCGGCGCCCCATTTTTCGCGCGAGGACGGCGAGTTCCGGGCCGGATTCGGAGATGAGAAGCTTGTTGGCGGTGACCACCGATTTTCCCGCGCGGAGCGCGCGGCGCACCCAGTCGCCCGCGGGCTTCGTGCCGCCGATCAGTTCCACGACGACATCAACATCGGAGCGGAGCACCTCGTGGATGTTTTCGGTCCAGCGGATGTGCGCCGGAAGCGAATCGGTTTTTTTCTTTTTGATATTGCGATTGAAGACGTGAGTGAGGAGCAAGGGACCGTTCGGTCCCTGGCACAAGATCTTCGCGACGGAACGTCCCACCGTGCCAAAGCCGAGCAGGCCGATTTTCAGCGGCTTGTCCGCAGCCGAAATCCTTGGCGCCGCGCTGGGCGCCTTGGTGCGGAGTTTCGTGCGGGCATTTGAGCTGCGCGGTTTCGCCACCGACGGAACACCTCTTCTGGATTGTTGGTTCTGCGCAAGCGTCTGTGCGGCTGCGACAGGATGGTACAGGACACGCCCGGCGAAACATCGTATCAAACGCCGGGCAATCGGCGAAGGCGAATGAAGCGGAGATGAGCGACAAGTGGCGTCGCGAGCGCACGAGCGCGCTCACGCTCGAAGCTTGCAAAATCAGCCGGCGACTCGAAGAAGCTAGTCCGCTTCGAAGGCCACCGACCGGATTTGAGTTTTGTGCCCGGCGGCGTCGCG
>JASHRI010000129.1 GCA_030037435.1 Candidatus Acidiferrales bacterium
CCGGGCAAGGGCAGTTGCTTTCATTTCACGCTTCGCTATGAACTGCAGAAATCTCCGTCACGTACCGTCGTGCCGCGCGATCCCGAGACGCTTCGTAACATGCGCGTGCTGGTGGTCGACGACAACGCCACGAACCGCCAGATCCTCGTGAAAATCCTCGAGAATTGGCGTATGAAGCCCACCACTTCCGAAAGCGGCGCCAGGGCCATGGTCACGTTGAATGAAGCCAAGGGGCTTGGTAGGAATTTTCCGTTGATCCTGCTCGACGCGCAGATGCCGGAAATGGACGGCTTCGCGCTCGCGGAATACATCAAACGCCATCCTGATTTCCGCGCGGCCACCGTCATGATGTTGAGTTCCGCGGGACAACGCGGCGACGCAGCGCGTTGCCGCGAACTGGGCGTCTCGGCCTATCTCACCAAACCCGTACGCCAAGGAGAATTGATGGACGCCATCTTGACCGCCCTCGGCACGCGGGCAAAAGCCGACAGGGAATCCGCGCCGGAGCTCGTCACCCGGCATTCGCTGCGCGAAAGCCGCCATCGGCTTCGCATTCTGCTCGCGGAAGATAACGCCGTGAACCAGTTGGTTGCCGTCCGTCTGCTCGAAAAGTGCGGCCATACCGTCGTCGTGGCCGCGAACGGCAAGAAAACTCTCGAAGCCCTCGAACACGACTCGTTCGATTTGATTCTGATGGACATTCAAATGCCGGAGATGAACGGTTGGGAAGCCACGCAGGCAATCCGTGAAAAGGAAGAAACCACTGGCGGCCATCTCCCCATCGTGGCCATGACGGCTCACGCCATGAAGGGCGATCAGGAAAAATGTATCGCCGTCGGTATGGACGACTACCTCACCAAGCCGATTCGCACCGCCGAATTGATGCAGGTGCTCGAACGAATCGGTAGCCGCAAGGCTGCTGTGGAAGGCGGCGAAGCCACGGTGCCCGGCCATCTGGAAAATGGCGCCGTCGATCTGGCCGGCACTCTCGAAAGGCTCGATGGCGACCGCGAACTCTTCGATGAATTGGTGCAAGTGTTCAAGTCCGAATGCCCCGGCATCGTCGAGGAAATTCGCGCCTCGCTTGCTCGGGCTGATGCTGCCGCACTCGAACACGCCGCCCATGCGCTCAAAGGATCGTCGGCGCAAGTCGGCGCGCTCGCCGTATCGGCTGCTGCCATGGATATCGAAAATCTCGCTTGCGCTGGCAATGTCTCCGCCGCCGCCGAGCGCTTCGCATCCCTCGAAGCCGAATTGCGGCGCCTCTTCTCGGAACTCGAGGCTCTCTCTACCCGCTGATTGTTTCGCTGCGGCGCGTCGCGTGTCGCCACGCCCATTACCACAATTGCATGGCTCGTGCCTGCATTCGTTGTACCTATTGCATTCCAATAGGTCTGGTGGCATGCTTCTCTGGCTTCCCAATAGAGCGATGAGCAATCGCGTCGCCGGTACGCCTGGACGTCTGGCAGTCTGCGGTGGAGAGGAAAACCGATGAAGTCACTTCGAGTTTGGCTATTGCGCTTCGCTGGCTTATTCCAAAAACAAGGGCGCGACCGCGATCTCGTGGTGGAGCTCGAAAGCCACGTACAGATGCACGTTGAGGATAATTTGCGCGCTGGCATGCCGCCCGAAGAAGCTCGCCGCCAGGCGCTGCTCAAGCTTGGCGGCATCGAGCAGACGAAAGAAATCTATCGCGATCGCCGTGGTCTGCCTGGGCTCGACGCGTTTCTGCAAGACGTTCGCTTTGGGTTGCGCATGCTGCGCAAGTATCCCGGTTTCACAGTCGTCGCAATTGTTACGCTTGCTTTTGGCATCGGCGCTACGACCACAATGTTCGCGGTTATTAGCGGTGTGCTGCTCAAGCCATTGGCATACCCGCAGCCTGAGCGGCTCGTGGCGGTGCATGAGAAAACCGAGAAGTACGGCGACCAGTGGGAGTTTTCGTACCCGGACTTTGTCGATCTCGAACGCGAGAGTCGCTCCCTCGCGCCGGTGGCCGCATGGGGTTACGGCGGAGGCACGGTGGGTGAATCGGGCCAAGGAGAATACGTCGACGGCTTCCAGATTTCTTCGTCCCTATTTTCCGCCCTCCGTGTTTCTCCATTGCAAGGCCGTGCGTTTTTTCCAGAAGACGATCGGTCGGGCGCGCGGCCGGTAGCCATCATCAGCTACGGTCTCTGGCAGCGCCGCTACGGTGGGAACTCCGCAGCCGTTGGCATGCCGCTCGTCTTCGAAGGCAAGTCGTATGCGATCGTCGGGATCGCTCCTCCGGGCCTCAGGATTTCGGGAGAAGTCGCAGATGTGTTCACGCCGCTCGGCCAAAACACTGACCCGAGGATGCGGAATCGAGCGGCCCGTTTCATACATGTTTTGGCTCGTCTTCGGCCAGATGTGACTCTTGCGGGAGCGCAAGCCGATTTGACGCTGCTTGGGGGCCAATTAGCAAAGCAATATCCGCAGACCGAAGCCGGCCAGTCACTCGTTGCGCTTCCTCTCCGCCAGGAGTTGGTCGGAGAAGTGCGGTCGACGCTTTGGCTGCTGCTAGGCGCGGTCAGTTTGGTCTTGCTCATCGCTGTTGTGAACGTCGCGAGCCTGCTGCTCGCGCGAGCGGTCTCGCGTGAACGCGAACTTGCCATCCGCATGGCGCTAGGTGCCAGCCGGGCTCGATTGGCTCGCCAATGTGTCGCGGAGAGTGGAGTATTGGCGCTATGTGGTGGCGCTCTCGGAGTCTTGGGCGCCGCAATTGGCGTGCGTCCGTTCCTCTTCTTTTGGCCTGGCAGCTTGCCGCGCGCGCAGGAGATTCACCTCGACTGGCGGGTGCTCCTGTTTGCGCTGGCTGTCTCCCTGTTGAGCGGGATTCTTTTTGGTGCCGCTCCGGCCCTGCGCGCTCCAGGAACTGAATTAGAGCAGGTCCTCCGCGCGGAATCGTGGACAACCAAAGGAGGCTCGCGCCGTTTGCATAGTGGTTTTGTGGCATCGCAAGTCGCTCTCGCCGTTGTTCTGCTATTTTCCGCGGGTGTTCTCGGCAGGACGCTCCTGCGCTTGTCGTCTCTCAATCCGGGCGTCGATGTTCGGAATGTACTCACGGCTCGCGTTGCGATGTCTCCTGGCATCGTCTCCGATCCCGCCCAGGTTCGGGCGGCGTGGCAAGACTTCGTTGATCGAGCGCGCGGCGTGCCCGGGGTTCAATCAGTCGCGCTGGTCGATACCGTCCCAATGCGTGAAGGCTTCAACCCATTGCCATACCGGACCACGCCTGCACCTCCGCCGCCGAACCAAATGCCGATCGCGCTAGCATCGTGCGTCACGCCCGACTATCTCAAGGTGATGCACATCCCGCTGTACAGCGGCCGGTTCTTTACGGACCAAGATCGCATGGGCAGCGAGCAAGTTGTAGTGATTGACGATGTTTTGGCGCGCCATGCCTTTGGCACAAAAGACCCCGTCGGCAGCCGCATCTGGATTCCGGCCACGGGCACAGGACCGGCCGAAGTGATCGGCGTCGTCGGGCATGTTCGATATTGGGGGCTGGCGAACGACGATCAGTCGTTGGTGCGCGATCAGGTCTACTATCCTTTCGCTCAGGTTCCAGATGTGCTAATGCGCCTGTTTTCGACTCTCATGTCGGTCGCAGTTCGAACCGATACTTCGCCGTTGAGCGTCGTCGGCGCGCTGCAGCAGGGGATGCGCGGAAGCACCGGTGGGGAAGCCCTGTACGAAATCCGCACGATGGAGCAACTGGCGAGCACTTCAATCGCTGGGCAGCGCTTCTTGCTCCTTTTGTTCGGCATATTCGCCGGATTAGCGCTGCTTCTTGCGTCTATCGGAATCTATGGCGTGCTTTCCTATCTGATGAACCGCCGCGTGCCGGAAATTGGCGTGCGCATGGCGCTCGGGTCTACTGCTGGCGGCGTCATGCGGCTAGTATTTCGGCAGAGTCTTGGGATCGTCGCCGTTGGCGTTAGCGTTGGCGTGGCGGCGGCCTTCGCTGCCGGGCGCCTGTTGCAAGGGTCGGTCCCTGGGATACGATCCAACGATCCGATGGCTTTTGTGATCGCGATTTCTATCTTGGTGATTGCGGCGCTGCTTGCAAGTCTTCTGCCGGCCTGGCGTGCGAGCCGCGTCGATCCAACTGTGGCGCTGCGCCATGAGTAGTCAAGGACCACGAAGAGGAATCGGCGCAAGGACGGCATGGCCTACGATAGCCGAAGAGCGATTTGTGGCAGCCCGCGCTCGCGAGCAGAGGCTATGAAACCATTTCGCGCGTGGACCTTGCGCTTTGCCGGTTTATTCAAAAGACAGAGCCGCGACCGCGAACTCGCGGCCGAGCTTGAGAGCCACGTGCAGTTGCACGTCGACGACAATCTGCGCGCCGGCATGCCGCCCGAAGAAGCTCGCCGTCAAGCGCTGTTGAAGCTTGGGGGCATCGAGCAAACGAAAGAAAGCTACCGCGATCGCCGCGGTCTGCCTGGGCTCGACGCGTTTCGGCAAGACGTTCGCTTTGGCTTGCGCATGCTGCGCAAAAATCCTGGCTTGACGCTCGTCGCCGTCCTCACTCTCACCCTCGGCATCGGCGCGAACACAGCTGTGTTCAGTATGGTGAACGGATTCTTGTTTCGCCCGCTCCCAGTATGGCATCCCCAGCAGATTACGGCGTTGGCGATTCAGGAGTACGATTTCCCGCTTGGATCTCCTGGTTTTTCGTATCCGGAGTTCGCGGACTTTCGCGAACAGTCGCATTCGGCCGCTGACGTTTTTGCGAATGTCCTCGGTTTTGTCGGCCTGAGCGCCGACGACCATTCCGACCAAATGGCTGTTTGTTACGTCAGCGCGAACTATTTTTCGGCCCTCGGCGTGCAGCCTCTTCTCGGAAGTCTGAGTGCGCTCAGCACTCAGGAAATGCCCGGCGGGGAGTCGAGCCTCGTCCTCGGATACTCATACTGGCGCAAGAGATTTGGCGCAAATCCAAGCGTGATCGGCAAATCCGTTCGCGTCGACGGCCACTTGGCCACGATCGTCGGCGTGGTTCCCAGGAACTTTCACGGCATGTATTCGATCGCGGAATTGGATGGGTATCTTCCGTTCAACGCCATGGCATTTGAAGACGGTTCCAGCCGCATTTGGACCGACCGCAACAACCGGAGGCTCCTGGTCTTCGCCCGCCTTCGCGATTCGGTCACCCTGGCGCAAGCGCAAAGCGTTCTCGATGTGGTCTCGCGGCGTCTGGCACAGCAATATCCGGCCTCAGACAAGGGAATTTCCGTTCGCGTTCTGCCGGAAATATTGGCCCGGCCGCAGCCATATGCGAACACGGCATTTCGCGTGATTTCCGGGCTCTTTCTGGGGCTCGCGGGCCTGGTGCTGCTCCTCGCCTGCATGAACGTGGAAAGCATCCTTCTGTCCCGAGCAACAGCTCGACGGCGCGAGATGGGAATCCGGGCTGCCTTGGGCGCAGATCGCAGTCGGCTCATCCGCCTCGTGCTCACCGAAAGTTTCCTTCTGGCGCTTCTCGGCGGCGCGGCGGGTGTCGCTCTGGGTGTGTGGACCGCCGGCCTGTCCTCGTCGATCCATCTTGCAAATGTGCCGCTGCACTTGGATTCCGTGTTCGATTGGCGAGTCTTTTCATATG
>JASHRI010000130.1 GCA_030037435.1 Candidatus Acidiferrales bacterium
TTCTGTGGTTGTGAAGTAAACGCCTGGCATTCCTGTCTTTTCAATTTCAATCGTGTCGTGGGCACCCCACCACGTGCAGCTCCCTCAATCACCGACACCGAAAACGAAAAGATCGCCCTGCTGCTTCACCGTGGGATACCACTTGGGAAGATCGGTGATCGTTTGCGCGGCGGGCTTCGGATACATCACAACCGTCGCCGTCGGATATTTTTCCTTTATCAGATCCGCGAGCGCCGCGAGGAAATTGTCGGCGCCGAATTTGCCATTGTCGATCAGCACGATTTTTTTGCCGTCGAGGCTTCCGCCACGCGCGCTGATGCCTCGGGTAGGCGGAGGAGGAATTTCGCCCCGCGGATTCATCACTTCCAGCGTTACCTGAGCGGCGGCCGGGAGGGCCACACACAGGCTCGCAATCAGCAGTGCAAAAGCCATCCAGACGGTAGTTCGGTTGGTTTTCATAGAAGACTCCTGGCCGCACACTACAAGTCTACGAATTCGTGCCCCAAAGATAGTTACGGCGCGAAGGAATGTCAATTCTGATGCCGAAGGTAACCTCAGCTTCGATTCTTGTCTTCTTCGGCGAGGAATTGCCCGAGGCGATCGAGGCGACGTTCCCAAAGGGACCGGCGTTCGCTGATCCAGCGTTCCGCAAGAGTGAGACCCCTGGGTTCGATACTGCATGTGCGAACCCTTCCGGTTTTTTCGGTTTGCACGAGGCCGCTATCTTCGAGCACCTGCAGGTGCTGTACGACTGCGGCGAGCGTGATTTTCAGCGGCTTTGCGAGGCGCGAGACGGTGACCGGGCCTGAACTCAATTTCTGGAGAATCGCGCGACGCGTGGAATCGCCGAGGGCATGAAACACGCGATCAATGGCAACCTGCTGGCTCGGCACGGCGTCTCCTTTCGTCGTCCAACTTCATTGCTGCGCCAGTTGGCGCTCCAGACGGTCGAACAGTGAGCCCCATCCGTTCTGGCGCATCTGAGGGCCATCGGCTCCCTCAAAGAAGGCAGCCTGCTCCGTGAAGATAAGTTTTGTCTGTTGCCCGTCGGGCAGCAGTTCTACCGTCCCTTGAGATGAGGAAATGCATTGGTCGCCCACGCTCATCGTGTACGCAAAGACGATTCGTCTGTTGGGCACGATGTTTTGATAGATCGTATTGTTCGTACAAACGGAACCCTGGTCGACGCGGAAGGTCTTGCGTTCAAAACCGCCCACTCGAAAATTCATTTCCAATTCCTCGATCTGGGTCCCTTCGCCCGGATGAAACCAGCGCCGTTTCTTTGCCGGATCGGAAAAGGCCGCGAACACTCGGTCGGGCGTAACGGGATATTTGCGCTCGATCACAAACGTGGCGTGCGTGACGGATCTTGTTTCCATGACTTTTGTGGGCTCACTTTCCGCGATGCTTGACACTTTAGTATCACCTTAAGCATCAGAATAGCCCCAGGATGAGGGATTGTCAAGCAGATACTTAAGTATCGGATCCAGCGGACTGCTCGCGAAAGAATTTCGATTCAGCTGCGAACAGCCGCGTGTTACTGAATATCAAATCGTGCCGCAGCTCGAGCATAAGTTACACGGGCCTCGCTCAACGAGGGATGCTCGCGAATGAATCGTTCAGTGAGATCAGTTGTAAGAGGATGGTGAAGATGGCCTAGGCCATGAAGTGCAGCTCCCTGACAGGCTTCGGATTCGATGGCGAGAACCCCCGATAGAGTCTCGAAAAAGACGTCCTGCAATTCCAAATCTTCGCCATCGCGTTCGCGCTTTCGGTTGCCGCAATGCCAGTCGTAGCAAAAAGCATCCCACCACATCCAAACCGCTGAATCAAGCGGCTCCGCAGCGAACAAGCGCTCGAATAGAGGCACCATAGAGCGGATCAATTCTTTTCGACGTGATAACGGCAGATCGGACCGATGAATTAGCCCGTAAGCGGACCAGTCGAGATTCGGCCCCTGGATCGCCCAAAACCCTTCTTCAAGCTGATCTTTGGTAAAGCGTGTCAACAGGAATTCCGGCTGTTGAAACAATTTCACGTAATAAGCGCAAATTTTCTCAGCATCAAAAACTACCTCAACGTGAAAGTGCCAAGGGTCCCACTTTTTCGGCGGCTTTGGATTGGGATTCACGTCCCGGTCAAAAAGAAAACGGACGAAATCTTGGAACGTGGCGCCTGTGAGGTCCACAAATTCGGTCGAATCCGCCATAGAGGGACATTGTACGCGCTCATGCGTTAATGCAGGGACTGGGTCCAGCCGGAAGTGTCGCCATAGGGCAGACCGGTCATCACGGCAATGATGGAGTCGATTTTGTTGTCCTTGATTTTGAAAATTTCGTCGACTTCCTCGCTGAATGGGCGCAGCGCCGCAGCGGATTCCGTGACTTTGCCGACGCCGGGGACATTGACATCGTGCACTTTGCCGGAAGTATTGAACATAAAGTCGCCCATCACGATGCCGCGCTGCCGGTCGATCACTTCATAACGGCGCGGGCGAATCGGATAGATGTACTCGAAGATATGCGAGTCGAGGCCCTCGGCGCAGCTCGCCGGCTTGCCGTTTTTCGACATCGCGCCGAACGTCGAAGGGCACGTCTGCGTGCCATTTTCAACGCGAATCACATCGGGAGCGAATGGCACGATGCTGCCGCTGCTTTTCTCAATGCCGTCGAAATACAAGTCGGTTTGCGCGATCAGATCTTTGCGCGACTCGCGCTCCGACTCCGGAACATCCTCAAAGAATCCCGCGAGCCGCGGCGCCACTTTCGGGTCGGTGAAGCCATCGGGACGCGTGAATCCCACAGCGGTTTCCTTGCGCGTGATCAGCGCTTCCACTTCGCTGACTTTTCGATCTACCACGCGCAGACGCACGCACAGCAATCCTGCCATCCCGGCCTCGTCCGTGACGCCGACGAAGCCGACCTCGCCATCCTCCGGATCGTCGATATAGAGCTTGTAGTTGCCCCAGCCGGTGAGCGTGCCCCACAGGCCGTCGCCAAATTTCAGGTCCTGCGCGTTTTCGGTGTAGCGCGCGTCCTTCGTGAGCGGAAGTTCGGACGGATTGTGGTCGATCACAGCCGAGCGGTATTTGTCGACCAGCTCGTTCAGGCACTTGCGATCGCAATCGGTCGCAGCGGACGCCGATTCCGTTTCCCGCGAAGCGGCTTCCTCGTGCGACGTGCCCTCAGGTCCCCAGCCGGGCTTGATTCCGTACGGCTCCTGCGTGAGCGCGGCCTGGATGAACCGAATCTTGCCCTTCTCGATTTTGAAAAGCTCACCGATTTCCCAAGTGAAGGGATGGCGAAGCGTGGCCGGAATCAGCTGGCCATCGCTG
>JASHRI010000131.1 GCA_030037435.1 Candidatus Acidiferrales bacterium
AAATCAGAACATAAATTTAAGCGCCAGCTGTATCAATCTGGGTGACGCCGCGTTCACCACATGCCCGAACAGCGGATTGTCCACATCGCCGTTCACCGCAGTCGGGCCGAAAAATTGCGTGTGATTGAAAATGTTAAACGATTCCACGCGGAACTGTGCTGACTTCGCTTCACCGAATCGGAAATTTCGCTGCAGCACCAAGTCCGTGTTGAACATCCCGGGCCCCGAAAAGTATCGCCGCGGCGCGTCTCCGGGGGTACCGATAGCATTGTTAGTGAAGGCGGCCGGATTGAAATACTGCAGTGTGCTGTTGTTGTGCGGATTCGTAATGTCCAGAGCCTGTCCTGTGAAATCAGGGAGATCGAGGTAGCGGTTGTTAACTCCGTTCGGGCTGCTCCCCTGCAAGGAGTTGTCGCCGTCCGTGCTCAGCGTCACCGGGAAGCCAGTGCTGGCACGCGTGACGCCGGATATCTCCCAGCCCTCCAGCAGACGATGAGCGTGGGACGTCAGTCGATCCAGCGGCAGTCGGTAATCGTAGGTCGCCACAAAGTTATTCGTCAGGTTCCACGCTGAAATCGCGCGTGTGAGGCCAAAATCGAATGGATCAACCGCATCGGCAAGCGAAGAGGCCTGATCGATCGACTTGCTGTACGTGTAGCCTAGCGAATAGGTGAGGTTCTTGGTCGATCTCTTTACGCTTACTTCCAGTGCGTTGTAGTTCGCGTTTCCGATGCTCGCGTCGTAGTCATCATTCCCGTAGTAATTTCCGATCACATTGTTGTTGACGAGGCTTGTATCCAGCCCTCCCCGGGTACCCTGAAGGATCGTACCCGCGGGATACGTGATCCCACCGAATGAGAACGCTTCGGCGAGATTGTACTCGTTGTTTTCACCGCCCGGCCCGCAAGACTCTCCCGCTGTAAGAACGCCAGGCTGATCAAGGGCCAGACAAAGAGCCGGATTGCCCGGATCCGCGGAATATACGAGCAGCTGATGATGGCTTTCGGAGCCAACGTAGCTCAGACTCAAAACGGTCTGGCCGGGCAATTGCCGTTCGATGGAAAGGAAATAGTTCTCCGTATAAGGATAGGTATCCCACGGCACAGGTGCGGTCATGCCGGACTGCGGGTTGTAAACGCCGTTGTAAATAACACTTGGATTCGGATGGCTGGCCCTGGCGTTGAGAGGGGGAAACGTAAGCGGATACGGTGTGATTCCCGGTGTGCCGTCGGCCAGATTGTAGGGAGCTGCGAACAGACCGTTGTAGACCGTATCGCTCAACCCGTAGGGCGGCTGAGGCTCGTCAATGCCAATCGTATTTCCCTGAATTACTGTGTTGAATATCCCGTAGCTTGCTCGAATACTGGTCTTTCCAGGTCCCCCAAAAGCTTTTCCCAAAAACCCGCTGTTCTGGCTAGGCGAATACGCTATGCCCACCCGCGGAGCGTATCGAATCTTTTCGGGCACCAGGGTGCTCGGGATACCCGGGTCCGTCGGATAAACCAATCCGGGAAACGCGTTGGGATACACCACGGACTGTTCGCCGGGCTTAAAGGTTGGAACCTGGTCGTACTTCTCCGACCAATACCGCATCAGCTCCATGCGCAGCCCATAATTGAATGTGAGATTTGGCTTGACCCGCCAGGAATCCTGCGCGTACCAGCCGGCGTATCTGTGGCGCGGATAGTATCTACCCGAATCTTGTTGGTTAAATTGGTTCGGCGCGCCGATCAGAAAATCTGCGAAATCGCTCCCGGTCTGGTAACCGTCGAATATGAAAGTGCCATTAAATATCGCATCAGGGTTCACATTCACCTGTTCGAAACTCAACAGGATTCCAACTTTCAAGGCATGAGCGCCTATGGCCCTGGCTAGGCTGTCGCTCACGTTCCACGTATTGTTGGCCTGATTGACATTGGTGATTGGCAGCCCCATTACGAAATCGCCCTGAAAGACGACGTTTTCAACTCCTTCGATTTGGGGAGCCAAGGCATAGATGCCCGGCGTTCCTGCTCCGGTCACGAAACCCTGCGACGCATAGCTCGGTCCCAATCCGCCCGATGGCTGCCCCACCACGTTCGCAGTCCGCATAAAGCTGACGTGAGCTTCGTTTACGGTCGTCGTGCCAAACGTCTTGGTGTCGCCCACGCTGATTAGCTGCGAGCGTCCGAAGTTCAAGCCACTAAAGCCAGGAACAGTCGCGCCGCCTTGGCCACTCGGAAATGGATTGTTTAGTCGATAGTCGTCAAAAAAATAGTAGGCCGAAACGTTTCCCCAACCCACGCCACTCTTGTCAATGCGAAACCCCAGTTTGTCATCGCGAACTCTCTCACTCTCCTGCGCAGAGAAAGTGGTTGGGCCGTCATTCGGCAGTGGAATGTACTGCATTAGATATTGCGACGGAGCCGTCCAAGCCGACTGCGGAATGATGGCGCTCGGGAACACGCACGCCGAAGAACTTGTGCATCCCGGCGTGTAGTATGGCTCGCCATTAGAAACCGCATAGCCCAGCGAATTCTGAAGCTGCACCGCCAACCCCGCCCCTTGAACCGTCAAAGGCCCGCTTGGAGTGGAAAATGAGCTGGCGATGTCGGAGAGGTTGCCAGTCCGGTCGGCGAGCGACGGCACAGTGATCAGCCCCGTATCCACGCCTTCGATCGTGCGGGTCCCTTGATAGTCCCCGAAATAGAAGAGTTTATCTTTCTTGATCGGCCCTCCGAGCGTGCCGCCGAATTGATTCTGCTGATAGGTTTCCCGATCCGGCGAAAAATAATTCCGCGAGTCGAGATCGGTGTTGCGCAGGAATTCAAAGGCGTCGCCGTAAAGCGTGTCGGCGCCGCTCTTGGTCACCACATTCACGATGCCGCCGGCGTAGTTGCCGAACTCGGCGTCGAAGTTGTTCGTCAGCACGCGAAATTCTGAAATTGAGTCCAAATTTGGAATGATACCAGTGCCCCCGTTCATCTCCTCTTTAACGTCTGATCCATCCACAAGAAACCCGTTGGCATCTTCCCGCTGCCCGCTAATCGATTGATTGCCCGGGTTTAGGTCACCCGAAGGTGGAATCGCCACTGTCACGCCGGCCATCACCACCGAATCCGGTGTCTGTGTTGACTCCGGCACGATGCCCGGCTGAAGCGCCAACAGATCGGTGTAGCTTCTTCCGTTCAATCCAACGGCGGTGATCACCGGGCCGGTAATCACATCACCCATTTGTGTGTTCTCGGTTTCCACCTGCAGCGCGTTTGCTTGCACCGTCACCAGCGAGCCAACTGCCCCTACCTGCAGACTTATGTCCGCTTGCAGCTTCGTATTCACATCAATCGTGATGCCGGTTCGCTTGTATGGCGTGAATCCGTCATTTGTCACATCCAGCTCGTATTGCCCCACCGCAACACTCGGAAAAGCATAAAGTCCGTCACTATTGCTCTGCGTTTTTCTTTCAACTCCTGTCGCAGTATTGCGAAGCACCACTGATGCATTCGGCACCACGCTGCCGCTAGGATCTTTCACAGCCCCGGAAATACTCCCTGCACTCTGCGCCCATGTGTTGAATGGGAAAAAAAGCACAGCGAGGACCACCAAAATAAAAGTGCCCCGAAATGTTTGCCCTAAGGTCAATTTATGGACGCGCGCCATCAGTTGGAACACCTGAGGATTCTTTCGCCGCGGCTGTGCGGAATGCCTGTTCGTAAAGCATTTGGCCATTCGCTTGTTTCAGCGATAGGAAGAGGCCGCCCTTCTCTCCGCTCTTCAGCGGCCAGAACGTGATCGTGATCTTGTCGCCCGGCTTGACGCTGCTCGATTTCCATCCCTCGCGCGAAAGATTGTTCGGACTATTGCACTCGATGCTCCAATGATCCGTTCCGCCTTTCGCGTTCCGCACGTCCACTTCGAGCCAGCTGTGAGGATTGGTCCATTGAAATTGCGTGACAGTCGCTGGTGTGGTGATCTCCCTCGATCGGTCAAACATCGCGAAGGAATGATGCGCATAAGCCAAACCGGCCAGAGTAAGCGTGAACAGAACCAACAATCCGGCCAAAGCGCTTCTCATGATCCTCGTGGCACCCTCTAAAATCATATCCGCAACGCGCGAAAACCCCTGTAAAATCGGAGTAAAATCTGCTCGATCGCACTTTGGCCTGTCCGTCGGGCCAGTTGGTCCCGCCTCTGCTGTCCAGGAAAATGAATTGGGATTTTTGGTTGCGCTGTTTCGCCGTGCAACTTAAACTGACAGCCGTAGCCGGACATAGTGCCTTGAAACTTAAAGTTACAGCCGTAGATAGATAAGGTACCCGATAAGGAAATCGAGTCGCCCTCATATGAACCGCTCGGCCCTAAAGCAGGTTCTTCCAGTGTTGTGTCTGTTTTTGGCAGGTTTTTTTGCAGTCGCTCTCGCGGCGCCGCCAGCACATTACCGCCACCGCCGCTATGTCGCTCAATACGTCAATCCAGAAAAAGATGATGTCACCACCTACGACGATCCGCTGGTGCGCCAAATCGCGGTGGAAGCACTCGGTCACGAAAAGGGCTCGGTGGTCGCGGTCGATCCCACCGACGGTCGCATCCTCTCGATCGTCGACCAGAAAATGGCGTTTTCCGCCGGCTTCGAACCCTGCTCCACGATCAAGCCTTTCATCGCTCTCGCGGGCCTTGAGGAAGGCGTGGTCACGCGCGACACGATGCTCCGCGTCGGCCCTCGCCGCTACATGGATTTGACCGAAGCCATGGCGCACTCCAACAACAAATTTTTCGAAGAAGTCGGCACCCGGCTCGGATTCGATCGCGTGGTGAAATATGACAAGTTGCTGGGCCTCGGCCAGCGAGTCGGCTACGACATCCCTGAGGAGCAAGCGGGCTCGCTTCCGACAGCGCCGCCGGTGTTCGGGGGCGTAGCGCGCATGTCGAGTTTCGGCGAGGGCATTCGCATCACGCCGTTCCAGCTTGCGTCGCTAGTCGCGATGCTCGCCAATGGCGGCACGCAGTATTACCTGCAATATCCGCGCACCGACGAAGCCCGCGAAAATTTCCAGCCGCGCATTCGACAGCAGCTCGACATCGCCCCGCTTCTTCCCGATCTGCGTGAAGGAATGCTCGCCGCGGTTCTCTACGGCACTGCAAAGCGCAGTTACGATCCCGATGGCGAGCAGGACCTGGGAAAAACCGGCACTTGCAACGATGAAGGCCTAGGCGGCAGGCTCGGCTGGTTCGTTTCCTACGCCGATCAAGCTCATCCGAAAATTGTAGTTGTCGTGCTGCTCCACGGCGGCAGCCGCATCATCAGCGGCCCGCACGCTTCAGAAATTGGCGGACGAATCTACCGCGGCCTCTACGAGAAGAATTATTTTGCCGACGAGAACCTCGACGACCGCGCCCAGTACGCCGGCTCTCGCGGCCTCTCCCACTAAACTCAAGCCCCCAACAATCGCCGTTCATCCAGCGGACGCGACATCCTCTGACCAGACCCAATCAGCATCGTCGAAGCATCTCTCCGACGAATTTCCCTTTGCTTAGGGGCTTCGCCCGGAAACTATCCCTTGATCGCGCAGTGCAGGCCGATGCCGCCAAAAATGCGTGCGGTCGTCTCCACTCGGCTGTATCCCGCTCGGTGCAGCAGGCCAATGAATTCTTGAATCGAAACAAAGTTCCGCAGCGAATCCGGGATGTACGTGTACACGCGCGGACGCCCGTGCAACAGCATTCCCCACAAAGCCCCCTGCAAGTACAAGTACGCGAGATAAACTTTCCGCAACACGCGGTTCGCTGGCAGGAAGAAGTCCAAGCTGACCAACAGCCCGCCGGGCCGCGTCACGCGCTCGATCTCACGCAGTGCCCGATCTAGATTGGCGAAATTGCGCAGCCCGTAGCCGATGAAGATGCAATCGGCCCAAGCATCGGCGAATGGCAGCGCACTCGCATCGGCGCATACGGCCTCCGCGGGGCCGTGCTTGCGCGCCCGTCGCAGCATTTCCTCGGTCAGATCCACGGCAACCACCTTCGCCTGCGGCAAGCGTTCAAGCAAAAGTCGCGAAAAGTCCCCGGTGCCACAGGCCAGGTCCAACACAACCGGCCGTTCTGGAAGCGAAATGCTCTCAACGCCGAGCCGCTTCCAGCGCCGGTCCATGCCGAACGAGAATGCGCGCGTCA
>JASHRI010000132.1 GCA_030037435.1 Candidatus Acidiferrales bacterium
AGCAGAAAAACGAGCAGTTGAAAGACAGCAGAATCCTTGAGCGTCGAAAACCCGGCTCGTTCCGCCTGTTCCTTGCGGAATTGCTGCAAAAACTGGCCGAGCTGACCGTAAAGCGCTCGTGCAAGCGGCGCGTCGGGAGGCCGTTCGTAGTAAATGCCGGTCCCGAGCGTGCGATATGTTTCCGCGAGAGCTTCGATGGCCGAGAGCGTGGCCGAGTCGTGCAGGTCCTTGTTTTGCATCTGGAACGAGAGGATCGTCGACGCGAGGCCGGTGATGAGCGGCCAGTTTTCGTAGACAAAATCGACAGGAACGGAGATGTCGCGATACGGAAGATCGTCACCCGAGGCCGGCTTGCGATGTTCGGCCTCGTAACGATGAGCGGCGATTAGATACGAGCAGTCCGGTAAGCAGTCGATGGTGACTTCGCGCTCGCGTCCGCAGCAAATCGCGCAAATTTTTTCACCCTTAGCGGGGCAGAATCGTTTCGGCGGACGCTTCTGGCAGATGGGACAGCTCATCGGGTCTCCTGATTCGATCGGCAGCGACGATCAAAAGAGAAAGAGTACGAGAAGACACGCCAGCCCGCAAGCGAGGGGCCGAATCGGCGGTGTCTTGATTTGGAATGACAATGATGCTGGGGAGCCTGTTCAGTCCCGTCCAGGACGCAGACGGCTTCGGAAAACACGAAGGCGGCTTGCAATCAGTCTGTATAGGAACACCAGGTGTGGCAATGGCGTGAAAGGCCGAGGGACAGCTTCCCTCAATTCTTTGTGAGCAGCTTGATCGGTAGCCACGTTTAAATTAGGCGCTCGGCCATGTGGAATGTCAATCTCGCAGTGCACGGGCTGCTACGGCACGATGACAATTCTCTTTCCTGATGTTTTGCGGTTCCAGGCCTCCGCTATTTCCCGCAAGTACATTTTCTCAATGTCCATTCTCAGCTTTCGTTCTCGAACCCATGCCCAAATCTGCTTCATGGCTTCCGCTACGACGTCAGGCGAGACGTCGCCGGCGCCGGTGAGTTCCAACCCCGAGGTCCGCAGAGCTTCGGCAAGAAAGGTAATGGCTGGACCCGCCGCTTGCCCCACCTGGACGTAGCGGGTTCTATGCTTTGCAAATCCCGCCATTGTTGGCGTGAGCACCTTGAACAGCAATTCCGTGGGATGGCCCCACAAGAAATCCAAAATCACGTCGTAACCTTCGCCAGATTCTCGCAGGTATCCCTCGGATACCGCCGCATCCGCCTGCTTGAGATCGATCACTGCATTCGCACCCAGATCTGGCAGCACCCGCAGAACCGAGTCTTCTCTGCCCGTACTCACTATCCTTCCCGCGCCAAGAAGCTTAGCTATCTGGACGGCCAGTTGTCCGGAGACACCCGTTGCGCCTTGTATGTGGACGGTCTGCCCCGGTTCCAACTTTGCTCCGTATTTGAGCGGCAATAAGGATGTGAGCGCCGATGCCGGCAAGGCTGCAGCTAATTCGGGATCAACGCCTTCTGGCACAGGAGTGATGTATGCTGCGTATTCCTTCAAAATGATCGCCTTTTCAGCCATCGTGCCATAGGGCGGTCTGGTACCGCCGAAGAACACGATTTTCCCATCTGGAAGAGCGCCAACGCCGCTATGTCCAACGATCGCTGGAAACTGGGGAAACAAGCGTCTGCTGGCATAGTGAACACCCTGAGCCGCCATCTTGTCGAAGTTTTCCAATGCGCCGCTTTGATATGAACAATCAAATCGCCGGCATCGGCAACTGGATCTGCGAACTCCTCACAACGAGGAACAGAGCCGAACTCATGAATCACGGCTGCTTTCACAGCTCCTCCGAATGGCACTGTGGCGCTTGGTCCGATTTACGCGGGCGTTCGTCAATTCCCGAGCGCACCAAAGTGACTCACTACCGCTGAATCCACGCTTGAAACTCAGGCTTTTGCTGCGGCGGGCGCGGGGATTTTCTCGAGCGTGGCGACGTGCTGCAGGATCATGTCGACAACATGCTCGTCGCCGAATTTCGAATTCATCATCGCGTTGTAGAGGGGTCGATGAGGCCACTCCGAGCCGAAGTAGTGGCGAATGAAGGACGCGCGGTCGCGGTCGATCTCGTCGATCAATTGCAGCGCTTCTTTCTCGGATTTGCCGATCAATCGGAGGCGGCGGACTTTTTCCTCAACCGAAGCGTAGATAAAGACGTGGAACGCGTCCGGACGAGCGCGGAGGAAATATGTGGATCCGCGGCCGACGATGACGCATTCACCGCGCGAGGCGACATCGGCGATCACCTTTTCGAGGGTAGCGAACATACGGTCGGTATCGAAGCCCCGCGTATCGGCAATCGAGAGCGAGCGCTCATAGCTGCCCCGGGCATACACCTTGAACCAGCGGTAGAGCAGCGAATCGACACGCTCGTCGCAGCTCTGCGCTGTTTTGGGATCCACCTTTGCCTGGCGCGCGATTTCGGCGGTCAGCTCTTCGTCCCATAGCTTCCAGCCGAGACGCTCGGCGAGTCGGCGCGCGATGATAGCGCCGCCGCTGCCATATTCACGTTCCACGGTGATGACCCGGATGCGCATAGGAAGCTCTTGCTTCGCGCCAAACAGACTAGATATGCCAGCACGGCGGCCCAGGGGTCAAATAGTTTTGTGGGGCGGCGGGCGCTAGAAAAGGGAACCGCCCGGATCGTACGACTGCCGGCGGACACGCGCGCGTCTCGTGGAGCGAATCATGAGCGACAGCGCTTGTGGGAAGGCTACTTCAAATAAACTTTGGGCTCGACGGACATGCCAAGACGCAAATTGAGGTCTTTGTTCTGTCCCGGATCGAGCACGATCTTCACAGGAACGCGCTGCACCACCTTCACATAATTGCCGGTGGCGTTCTCTGGAGGGAGCAAGCTGAGCCGAGCGCCGCTGGAGCCAGCAATACTATCGACTCTGCCCCAATACGTGCGATCGTTTGCATCGACACTGATTCTGACCCGCTGACCGGGTTTCATATCCCGCAATTGCGTTTCCTTGAAGTTCGCGGTGACCCACACTTCGTTGAGCGGAACGATCGAGAGCAACTGTTGACCGGGCTGCACGTTCATGCCGACTTCGACACTTTTCGTGACCACGCCGGCAGCCGGGGCAACGATTTTCGTGTATTGAAGGTTCAGATCCGCCTGCTCGACCGCGGCTTCTTTCTGCTGCACCGTAGCGTCCGCACCCAAAGCTCGAGCGCGCGTCGACCGGACCTGCTGGGGACCGGTCTGTGCCGAAAGCAGATTGGCTTCAGCTTGGGCGAGACGGCTGCGTGCCTGCGCCACCTGTTGCGCGGCGGCCGCGGCGGACGCTTTTGCCGCGGAGACAGCGGCTGTACTCGCAGCGGCCGTGGCGGTTGCCTGGTCGTACATCTGCTGGGAAATCTCCTGCTTTCCGACAAGCTCTTTGTAGCGAGCGAGGTCGTTCTGCGATTTCGTATCGTTGGCCTGCGCCTGGTCAAGTTCCGCCTGGGCTGCCTCCGACTGTTGCTCCGCAGCCGTGATTCCCGCCTGAGCGTTTTCAACGTTGGCTTCGGCCACGCTGACCTCGCTCTTGGTGCTGACGGTCGTGACCGGGACATTGATATTCATGGCCTGGGCGGCGGCGCGCGCATCCTCGAGACTAGCGCGAGCCTGATCCAATGCCACCTGGTAGTCGCGCGGATCGATTTCGACGAGAACGGCTCCGGCCTCGACGTACTGGTTGTCGTTTACGTTGACTTTGGAGACGTAACCCGAGATACGAGCGCTGACGGGAATCAGATGGCCATCGATTTCGGCATCGTCCGTAGAGACGTAGCTGGAGAAATAGCGCCATGCGAAAAATCCCGCGATGATCAGAATGATGATCAACACAGCCAAATACTTTTTGGCCTGCGGGTGTTCGCGAAAGAAATTCGCACTGCGGCGCGGCGGCTCGGCGGCTGCATGATCTGCGGAGTGCACGGGGCTGTCGGGCGCGGAATGAGTCTCCGTGCCGGGCTGAGATTCAACATCCGTTCGCTGAGCCATGGATTATTTTCCTTTGAAATATTCTTTGACGCCCTGTTCGGCGAGCCCCAGGGCACGAGCCAATGAGAGCTTGGCGTAGTTGTCGAGATAAAGACTGGAAATATAGCTTTCATGAGCGGTCGCCACGGCTTCTTCCGCTTGCACGACTTCGACGGTGTCCGTGACGCCGGCGCGGAAACGATCGCGCGATTGAGAGAGCGTTTGTTCGGCGAGATCGACGTTGCTGCTAGCGACGGAGACCTGCTGCTCCGCCGATTCGACATTGAGTAGGGCGGTGCGCACCTGCGCATCGATTTGCGCGCGCAAATCGTCGAGCTTTTCGCGGTTTTGCTTCAGTCGCGCGTCGGCTTCGATGACGTCAGCGTGGGTCTTCCCGCCGTCAAATATCGGTATGGTTAGCGTGCCTCGAACGTCGAAGACACCGTGCGTGGAAATGCCGGGATACGTGCCGGCCAA